>JBAXGL010000036.1:0-15726 GCA_037139375.1 Bacteroidales bacterium
TTTCTTCTCAAATCTACCATATCTTACTCTCTTTCTATTTATATCTATCTATTAATAAGATTATTAATGGAATTAGAACTCCTCTATTATTGTGTGTAGATTTCGTGACATTTATAATTCCATTATTACTCTTAGTGTAATTATTGTTAATTTGAACAGATTCTATACACAAATATAGCATTTTGTAAATTATATTCATATATTTGCAACATAAAGATATTATTTACTTCATTTATTTATCATTTATATTGATATTTGCAGTAATAAATATTATTGTGTCAGATATAAAATTAAACAGATGTATTCATTACTTGAGCAACGAGACACCGTAAATAAATGGATGGAGCGATTTGGTGTCCGCTTCGGGATTTACAAAAATGGAGTATTTGATGAGCAACTGTTCCCATTCGATGCTGTTCCGCGTGTCATTTCGCATTCGGATTGGACGATGATGGAAAAGGGGTTGATTCAGCGGGTGAATGCCTTGAATATTTTTCTAAAAGATGTTTATCACAAAAAGCAGATTGTAAAAAACGGTATTATTCCCGAAGAGTTCATCTATTCGTCAAAAGGATATCTACCTCAATGTGAATATATTACACCAAGTAACAATGTCTATTCTCATATTTCGGGGATTGATTTGGTGCAGGCTCGAGACGACTCGTGGTATATATTGGAAGACAACCTTCGTGTTCCATCGGGGGCTTCTTATCCCATGATTGCCCGCACCATAACGCGCAAAGTATCGCCCGAAACATTCAAAGAGCATGATATTGCCGACAATCGCTCTTATCCATCGATGCTCCGAAAAACAATGGAATATGTGAATGTAGACAATGGTTTGCTAGTAATTCTGACTCCTGGTCGCTACAATTCGGCATTCTTCGAACACTCCTATTTGGCAGAAAAGAGCAATATGGTATTGGCTTTCCCTGGTGATTTGATTGTGGAAAAAGACAAAGTGTATTACAAGGGTTTGTTTGACAAAAAAATGCGTGTCGGAGCTATATATCGTCGCATTTCAGACGAGTTTCTTGATCCGCTGGCTTTCGACAGTTCTTCGTTACTCGGAGTTCCGAACCTAATGCGAGCATATACCAAAGGCAAAGTTGCCATTGTGAATGCTCCTGGCAATGGGGTGGCTGACGATAAAGGGATTTACTATTTCGTGCCCAAAATGATTGAATATTATTTGGGCGAGAAACCAATCTTACAAAATGCTCCTACCTACTTGCCCTATTTCGACTACGACAAAAAGTACATTCTTGAACACATTAAAACATTGGTTATCAAAGATGTATCAGAAGCCGGAGGTTATGGCGTTCTGTTTGGCAGAGATATGAACGAAGCACAACTCGCCAATATCAAAGGATTGATTGAGACAGAGCCGCGTCGCTGGATTGCGCAAGAGGTAATAGATTTCAAAGACCTGGAGATTAACGACGGAAATGAAACAGTTTTTCGCAAAGCAGATCTACGAGCTTTCGTGTTGTGCGAAGCCGAAACAAAAGTATGGAAAAGCGGATTGACGCGTTTCACCCGAAGCCCAACCTCATTTATTGTAAACTCGTCTCAGGGTGGCGGTTTCAAAGACACTTGGGTGATGAAAAAATAGGTAATAGATTAGATAAATAACAAGTAATAAACAGAAAAAAATTACAATTATGGAAACAATTGCTAAAACACTAGAAAAGGATATATCTACCATTTCTAAAGAAAAAGCCAGCCGTCTCCTATGGTTGGGACGTTATACCGAAAGAGCTTATGTCACCTTGCATCTTCTACGCAAATATCACGATCTGATGATAGACGAAGACGAATTTGCCTATATAACATACTGTGAAAAGATGGGTATTGAAAATCAGTACCGTTCGTCGGCAGATTTTATGAATCGGTATCTGTATGACCGCACGAATCCCGATTCGTTGATCTCGATGTTGACTTTTGCCAACGACAATGCCATTGTGTTGCGCGAAGAGATTACGAGCGAAACTTTGTCGTACATCCAACTCTCTATCAGTCACCTCAACGATTGCGTGGAACGTAAATGCAATATTGTCGACTTGCAACACATCACCGATTATCTCCTTGCATTTTGGGGTTCTGTAGATGCACGGGTAGGAAGCTCGTCGCTCCGCTGTGTATTAAAAGCAGGGAAATTGATGGAATGCATTGACCTATATATTCGCTTTGACTACTCATTTGACCGAATTTATCAATTTTTTATCCCGTTGAGTGATCTGGTATCAAAAGAAAAATATATCTTTAACGAGGAAAAATTAAAGCACTTACATAAGTCAATGACCAGAAATAGCTATAAAGATGCTAAAACATTGGAGTCTGTTAACGGGTTGTTTTATGCATAAATCATAAATGGGAAAATTACAATACAGCTTTTCGACCAAATTCGAGTTTTCGGACGAAATTCGTTCTCATTCATTTTTATTGCGGTGCACCCCTCAACATCTTCCTTTTCAAAAAATAATTTCGGAGCAATGCGTTGTGTTTCCAGCGTCGGAGCTTTGTCGCGGAGTCGATTCGTTTGGCAATATTGTTCATTCTGGACACATTGCCGAACCTCATTCCACGTTTGAGTTCTGGTCAAAAGGTGAACTTTCGTTGGAGACCTACCGCATTTGCGAAGAGTTGAACCCCCTGTTTCTTTATCCATCAGACTGCACTCAGCCTCTACCATTGGTTGAGCAGATGTTTCAGTCTGTCGATTTGATAGAAACTGATACCATTTCGCATAAAATAGAAAAACTTGGAGCAAAACTCCATGAGAATTTTCTTTACGAAACAGGTTCAACAACGATTAAAACAACAGCCAATCAAGCACTCGAAATGGGGAAAGGTGTCTGTCAGGATTTTGCACATATCATGACAGCCCTGTGTCGTCGTGCCAATATCCCAACTCGCTATGTGGCAGGCTTCATGATGGGCGAAGGATACACTCACGCTTGGATTGAGTTTTACGAATTGGGCATTTGGTTGCCTTTCGACCCGACTCACAACCGATGGATAGAAGATGGCTATATCAAACTGGCTCATGGTCGCGACTATGCCGATTGCCCCATTGAGCGCGGACTTTTCAATGGTGCCACCTATCAAACTTTAGCTGTAAATTTAAGTGTAGAAGCTGTACAACAATGATAAAAACTATTATCTCGGAAGGACTTCCGGTCGATGAGAATTTATTAATTCAGAAGAAAATAATTAGCGGGAAAACAGGTAATCAACGGTTGTGCATCGTCACAGGTACGCATGGCGATGAATTGGAAGGGCAATATGTCTGCTTTCAATTGGCGCGTTTGCTCGAGGCAAACAAAGATTTGCTCTGCGGCAGTGTCGAACTTTACCCTGCACTCAATCCTTTGGGTGTAGACTCTGTGATGCGAGGCTTCCCTGCCTTCGATTTGGATATGAACCGAATATTTCCGGGTGACAAAAATGGTCATTTGATTGAGCACATGGCATCGTGCATCATCGACGATCTGAAGGGTGCCGACATGGTGATTGACATCCATTCGAGTAACATTTTTCTGCGCGAAATGCCGCAAGTCCGTGTTAATGTGCAAAGTTCAGACCTGCTTGTGCCTTATGCTCAATTACTAAACGTCGACTTCGTATGGGTACACGATGCAGCTACGGTACTCGAAGCTACATTGGCACATTCGCTCAACAATTTAAACACTAAAACCTTGGTGGTGGAGATGGGTATTGGTATGCGCATCACCCGCGATTATGGCGATCGGTTGGTAGAAGGTATCATCAATCTGATGGCATCTATGGGGATGTGGAAAGGTGAAATAGTATCGAATATCTCTGCCCCATTGCTTTCCACCACAGGTGAAGTCTGCTTTATGAATGCCGATGCTTCTGGCGTTATTATTCCCACAGTTTCTCATTCAATGAAAGTGAAAGAGGGTGACTTACTCTGTCAGATTGTAGATCCACTTCGTGGAAAAGTATTGCAGGATGTGTTGTCGCCAGTCGAAGGGGTAGTGTTCACGCTGCGCACCTATCCGATTGTATATGAAGGGTCGCTTATCGCACGTATTTTTAGTCAAAAAGAACAATAACAGATGAAGAGAGAGATACTGTTTCGAATGAACTCTCCTTTTAGAGAGGAGTTTCGGATACATGGATTCAGATTTGGGAAAGGAGAAAAAACAATTGCGATAGTTGGCTCTATTCGTGGCGATGAAGTGCAGCAACAATTTATCTGTTCACAAATTGTGAAAAACTTGATGGAAATAGAAGCCAATGGAGGTATTCTTCCAGGTCACGAGATCTTGGTGATTCCATCAGTCAACCATTTTTCGATGAACATCAACAAACGTTTCTGGGCTATGGACAATACGGACATCAACCGCATGTTCCCCGGTTACGATAAAGGCGAAACCACTCAGCGCATTGCTCATGCAGTTTTTGAAGAAGTCAGGCAATATAAATATGGTATTCAACTGGCGAGTTTTTATCTGCCTGGTGAGTTTATTCCGCATGTTCGAATGATGAACACAGGGTATCAGGACACTGATATGGCGAAGCATTTCGGACTGCCTTATGTGTTGGTGCGCGACGCCAAGCCGTACGACACTGCTTTGTTGAACTACAACTGGCAAATCTTCGGAACACAGGCATTTTCTGTATATTCGGGTACAACAGATTCGGTGCACAAAGCTTCAGCTAAAGTAGCATGGTTGTCGGTGTTGCGTTTTCTGAATAAAATGGAGATTATCGATTTCCCAATGCACGATGGATTTCACTCTACGGTAGTGACTGATTATGATCAAGTTACCGTAAAATCTGATAGAGGCGGAATTCTTTACACTTTCAAAGATGCGAATGATGAAGTGAAAGAGGGCGACTTGTTGGCAAAGATTCTCGACCCTTTCACGGGCGAAACATTGAGCAGCATTTATTCTCCAGCTAAAGGAATGCTGTTCTTTGCTTACCAAAAACCTCTGATTTCTGAAAACACAGTGCTGTATAAAATTATTGTACATTGATGGAGAGAATCACTTACTTTGTCTAATTTTATACCAAAAGCGCCCTACTCTACCATGTCTTACTGCACTTATATCGAATCAATGCCCGAGGAGAAAAAAGCTCTTCACAAACGATATCACGATCTGCAATACGGATTCCCGATTGTGGACGACAATGAATTATTTTGTCGTTTGGTACTCGAAATCAATCAGGCAGGACTCAGTTGGGAAACCATTCTGAAGAAAGAACAAGGCTTTCGCTTTGCTTACGATGGTTTTGAAGTTGCGAAAGTAGCCGGTTACGAAGAAGTTGAACGTGCCCGTCTACTTGCCGATACCGGCATTATTCGCAATCGGTTGAAAATAGATGCCGCTATAGCTAATGCACGCACCATACTAGAGTTGCAGTCAGAATTTGGGTCTTTTGCACAGTGGTTAGAACACCATCACCCCAAGACCAAAGATGAGTGGGTGAAATTATTTAAGCGTACATTTAGATTCATCGGCGGCGAGATAGTCAACGAATTTCTGATGAGCATAGGTTTTTTGCCTGGTGCACACGATTTAGATTGTCCTGTTCATCACAAAATAGCAAAACAGCGACCTAAATGGATGGAAGAAAAACTCTGACAGAAGAATCAATAATATCCTTTACTTTCCCCTTAAATACTGTGTAGGCCAATCAATCTCTGTTTCTGATTTTTGTGTTGCCACCAGCGGGAAATAGGGATTTCGAAGCAATTCGCGACCCAACAGCACAATATCTGCTTTATCATCTGCCAGTATAGTTGAGATTTGTTCGACCGTAGTTATCAGTCCTACAGTAGCGGTCAGTATTCCGGTTTTTCTAATAGCTTCCGAAAATCGCACCTGATACCCCGGTGATAAAGGTATTTTTGCGGTCGATATGTTTCCTCCCGACGAACAGTCAATCAGATCAACACCTTGCTCACGAAGTAATTGGCAGAGTTTTACACATTCTTCAATATCCCAACCTCCTGTCGTCCAATCCGTTGCAGATAGTCGCACCAAAAGTGGATAGTCTGCCGACCAAACCGATTGGACGGCACTCGTCACTTCGAGGAGTAGTCGTATGCGATTTTCGAAACTTCCGCCATATTCGTCTGTTCGTTTGTTACTCAATGGCGACAGAAATTGGTGCAATAAATAACCATGCGCTGCATGAATTTCTAACACTTTGAACCCTGCCTGAAGCGCACGACGCGCTGCTGATTTAAATTGTTCAATAACTGCCTGAATAGCCTCCTTGCTTAACTCTGTTGGCGGAAATTCACCCTCTTCAAATGAGATAGGCGATGAGCTAATCGTCTGCCAACCTCCATCTTCTGGATGCAACTGTCTGCCACCTTTGTCCGGAGAGTTGTGCGATGCCTTACGACCCGCATGAGCAATCTGTATGCCTGCCACAGCACCTTGTAGGTGAATAAACTCGGTGATTCGTTGAAATCCGTCGATATGAGCATCGTCCCAAATACCGACATCGAAAGGTGTTATTCGTCCTTCGGGAGCCACCGCAGATGCTTCTACGATAACCAGTCCGACACCACCCACCGCTCGACTACCATAGTGCACATAATGCCAATCGTTCACAAATCCTTCTATTGACGAATATTGACACATTGGCGACATTCCAAGTCGGTTTTTGAGTGTGACCGACTTTATTTTTAAAGGCTCATTTACAGTTGCCATAATGAATATATTTAGACACAAATCTACGAAAGATATGTTGTCAAAATGTATTCATGCAAAAAATGTTTCTTTCTCGTCAAATTCACAACCAAACTGTTTCCAAAAAATCTTCTATAAACGATTCTAAATTAGCTGTTTTTTGAGAGAAAAAGGGTGAATCTGATGCTGAATTTTGCTATTTTATCATTTAATTGTACTATATTTGTTGGCTTTTTACTTTATTTTATTTGAGGTAAAAGCAAATTTTTGTTTTATAAGAATTTTAAGATTGATAGATAAAAAGAATTTATGTCAGAAGAATTGTTGAGTAATGCAAACAGCGGCTATTCAGCCGACAATATTCAGGTTTTAGAAGGATTAGAGGCGGTACGCAAACGCCCTGCCATGTACATTGGTGATATAGGTCAGAAAGGTCTTCACCATTTGGTTTATGAGGTAGTTGATAACTCTATTGACGAGGCATTGGCAGGTCATTGCAAAAACATCGACGTGTTGATCAACGAAGACAATTCGATCACAGTGGTCGATGATGGTCGTGGAATTCCGGTAGATATGCACGAAAAAGAGGGCCGTTCGGCGCTCGAAGTGGTATTGACGGTGCTGCATGCTGGAGGCAAATTCGACAAAGGTTCTTACAAAGTTTCGGGCGGTTTGCATGGTGTGGGTGTGTCTTGTGTGAACGCTCTATCGATCTATCTGCGCGCCGAAGTCCGCCGCGATGGCAACTTGTATATGCAAGAATACTCCTGCGGAAAACCAGAGCAGTCGGTGCGTGTTGTGGGCACTTCAGAAGCTACTGGAACAACCATTACTTTCAAGCCAGACGATACTATCTTTATCGTAACAGAATATAAATGGGATATTCTTGCTTCCCGTTTACGTGATTTAGCTTATCTGAATGCTGGTATTCGTCTTTCGTTGACTGACAAACGTCATTTAAATGAAACGGGTGAGCCGCGCCACGAAGAATTTTTCTCTACCGAAGGATTGAAAGAGTTTGTTCGTTTCCTCGATGAAACTCGTGAGCCATTGATGGACAATGTCATACACATCAATACCGAAAAACAAGGCATTCCTGTAGAAATGGCAATGACCTACAATACTTCTTACAACGAAAACGTATATTCTTACGTCAACAATATCAACACCATCGAAGGTGGAACTCACTTAGCAGGGTTCCGTCGTGGACTGACCCGTACTTTGAAGAAATACGCCGAAGATTCGAAGATGCTCGATAAAGTGAAAATCGAAATCAGTGGCGACGACTTCCGCGAGGGGTTGACGGCCGTTATTTCGGTGAAAGTACAAGAGCCTCAATTCGAAGGTCAAACTAAAACCAAATTGGGTAACAACGAGGTAATGGGTGCTGTAGATATCGCTATCGGCGAAGCACTGAAAAACTTCCTTGAAGAGAATCCGAAAGAGGCAAAAGTGATTGTCGACAAAGTGATTCTGGCAGCTACAGCGCGTCATGCAGCACGTAAAGCCCGTGAAATGGTGCAACGCAAATCACCGCTCACAGGTGGTGGATTGCCAGGTAAATTGGCTGACTGTTCTAACCGTGATCCTGAAAAATGCGAAATATTCCTCGTGGAGGGCGATTCGGCAGGTGGAACGGCAAAACAAGGTCGCGACCGAAACTTTCAAGCTATTTTGCCATTGCGTGGAAAAATTCTGAATGTGGAAAAAGCGATGTCGCATAAAGTGCTCGAAAGCGAAGAAATTCGCAACATTTATACGGCTTTAGGTGTAACCATTGGGACAGAAGACGACACCAAAGAGTTGAATATCGTAAAGTTGCGTTATCACAAAATTATCATCATGACTGATGCCGATGTAGATGGAAGCCACATTACGACACTGATTCTAACATTCTTCTTCCGCCACATGAAACCGCTGATTGAGCAAGGATATGTTTATATAGCGACTCCGCCACTTTATTTGTGTAAACGTGGCAAGAACGAAGAGTTCTGCTGGAACGAACAACAACGTCAGGCATTTATCACCAAATACGCTAATGGCAACGAACAATTGGTGCACACGCAACGATTCAAAGGGTTGGGTGAGATGAACGCCGAACAACTCTGGGCAACAACAATGAACAGCGAAACGCGTACCTTGCGTCAGGTGAACATTGATAGCTTGACAGAATCTGATCATATCTTCTCGATGTTGATGGGCGAAGAAGTGCCACCACGTCGCGAATTCATCGAAGCTAACGCTACTTATGCAAATATTGACGCATAGGTGATTGACTAAATAACAGGTAGTTTATCGAAAGCCTGTATCGGAAACGGTACAGGCTTTTTTTGTGGAAATAAGAAGCTATTGCGGAAACTTTTCTTTAATTAAATTGTTTTGAGGATAGTCTCAAGAAGTTTAATCAAACAGAAAACATGAAGGCAAACATACCTGAAGTGAAAAATAAACGTGTTGTAGTGGTAGGCGGCGGATTTGCTGGACTTACTATTTGCCGCGAATTAGTCAAAACAGATTATCAAATTGTGTTACTCGATAAACACAATTACCACATGTTTCAACCACTTTTCTATCAGGTAGCGACCGCCGGATTAGAGCCAAGTGCTATTTCTTTCCCTTACAGAAAAGTATTTCAGTCGCTCAACAACATTCATATCAGAAAAACAACCGTACTGAATGTAGAACCAGAGAATAATCGGGTGAACACCACGATTGGCATTATCAACTACGATTATCTAATTATTGCCACAGGAGCGACCACCAATTTCTTTGGAAATAGCGAACTAGCAAAAATGACTCACCCCATGAAGTCTGTCTCGGAAGCACTCGGTCTGAGAAATACCATCTTACAAACTTTCGAAAATATACTCATCAGTGAAGATCCTTCAGAACAAGAAGGGATGATGAATTTTGTGGTCGTAGGCGGTGGACCAACCGGTGTAGAAACATCGGGTGCCATTGCCGAAATGAAAAAATACATACTACCTAAAGATTACCCTGAGATTGATTTCAATCGGATGAATATTTATCTGGTTGAGGCATCTTCGCGACTGCTGAATGGGATGAGTGATAAATCGGGCAGCAAAGCATATCAATATCTGATGCGAATGGGGGTAAAAGTGTGGTTAGGCGCTGCGGTTTCTCATTACGATGGTCGTGTTGCAACATTGAGCAACGGCTTAAAACTAAAAACCGATAATATCATCTGGGCAGCCGGTGTAAAAGCAAACTTTTTGGAAGGAATTTCCTCTGATGCCATGACGCGTGGCAATCGGGTGACAGTCGATGAATTCAACAAAGTGAATGGATATAATAATATATTTGCTATCGGAGATTTGGCGTATATGGAGACCAAAGACTATCCGAATGGTCATCCACAAGTGGCGCAGGTGGCTATACAGTCGGGGCGAAATGTGGCAAAAAATCTAAAAAATGAGTTGAAAGGTAAACTGGCACTTCCATTTAAGTATAAAAATTTGGGAAGCATGGCTACTGTTGGCCGCAATTTAGCAGTTGTTGATTTACCATTTGTTCATTTCGATGGTTTTTTTGCGTGGTTGGTGTGGATGTTTATTCATCTCAAATCTATCCTTGGTGTGAAAAATAAAGTGCTGACATTTATCAATTGGTTTTGGAGCTATTGGACTTACGACCAGTCACTCCGATTGATAATCAAAGCAAAAAATGTGCAGAAGCAATCCATCAAATAGGATTGTGAAAAGTCAGTAAAAATGTAAAAGCCGCAAAGTGTCGACGATAGTCAATTCTTTGCGGCTTTTACGATGAATCTTATGATATTAACCTGCCACAGAAACTTCAAATCCAGCTGAACGAAGTTCTGCTGCGATGAGGTTCAACTCTTCGACCGACACCTTTTCCAGCGTGTTTTCGGGAGTATCTCTATCGAGGGAGTAAATCATTATCTGTCTGGGATTAATCTGCTTCAGCGCTGCGATAAGGGCATCAACCTCTTCCTTTGTGGTGTTATCAACCTTTTTCCCGTTGTGCGTTCCACGTAGAAACATTGTTTGTATAATCAGATTGCCTTCGAACTTCTGTAATTCCTTTATTATGCCGGCTATCGTGTAGGTTGACTGCGTCGGTCTATCAATCTGCGCAACGGTGGCATCGAGTCCCGAATCTAGTTTCATAATGTTATTCTCTACTTTTTTCAAAGCTTCAAACACTACATCTTTTCTCACAAAAGTAGAATTGGAAAGCACACTTATTTTCGCATTTGGGAAAAATACATTGCGAAGCGCAATGGTATCGTCCACCACTTGTGGAAATTCTGGATGCATCGTCGGCTCTCCGTTTCCAGCAAAGGTAATAACGTCTGGTGCTTCACCAGCATCTTGCATTTGTTGCAGCTTTGTTTCGAGAGCCTCTTTCACATCGGCGCGGGTAGGCAGTTTACCATCTTTCACAGTGGTATTGTATCCGCACTCGCAGTAAATACAGTCGAAGGTGCATATCTTAGCATTGGTCGGGAGTAGATTTACGCCCAACGAAACCCCTAAGCGTCGGCTTTTGACAGGGCCAAATATGATTTCTGAGAATAGGAAAGACATATTGAGTTATGAATTATGTGTTATAAGTTTTGAGTTAAAAAAAGGAACCACACCTTCTCATTGATGTATTCAAGTGAAGATGCGGTTTCAATGAGAATTATATCTTAAGCCTAACGTCTTTTTTTAGAAAAAGAGTTGGTTTTAAAATCTGGTTTGTTACTGCTACCGAATCCGCCTCTCGATCCACCACCTGCGGGTTTTTCATCGTTTCTTTCGCCGGCTACTTCTACATTGATTCTACGACCATACCAATCGGCTTTATTCAAACCTTTCACTACATTCTTAGCTTCGCGACTCTCTACTTCAAAAAATGAAAATGCTTTCATCAAGTCGATTCTACCAATCTGCACTCGTCCACCCACATTGGTGTTGATTAGCTCGATTACCTGATTTGGATACAAACCATCGGTTTTACCAATATTTATAAACAAACGCGTGAATCCTTCTTCGGCACGGTTGTCTCCGCTGCGACTTTCGCCAGCACGCCCTCTATCACCACGTTCGCGGTCAATTCTATCGGGACGATCTCCACGGTCGCGACCACCTCGGTCACCGCGTTCTCCGCCTCTTTCGAAACGGTCGGTTTTACCAAATTTGTCGCCTCCACGGTCGCGCGTTGCACGTTCGTCTGGCACATCTATTTCGCCTGCATTTCTATAGTACGCAATCAAGCGATTGAATTCCATCGAAACCACACGTTTCAAAAGGTCTTCTTTGCTCAACCACTCCAGTTTTTTCACTGCTGCTGGCATATATGGTCCAATTTCTGCTTCGTCCACTTCTACTTTTTCGATCTTATCCATCAAGTTAAGTAGTTGTTTTTCACAGATTTGATAGCCGGAAGGCAAGTGACCCGGCTCGAATTTCTTTTGAATAATACGTTCGATTTCGCGCAATTTGTGCTTCTCTTTCACGTGAATCAACGCTACAGAGATACCCGATTTGTTGGCGCGACCCGTACGACCACTTCGGTGCGTATAGGTTTCAATATCATCTGGCAAACCATAATTCACAACGTGCGTCAGGTCATTCACATCCAACCCTCGAGCTGCAACATCGGTTGCCACCAACAGTTGAACATTCTTGACACGGAATTTTTGCATCACATAGTCGCGTTGAGCTTGCGAAAGTTCTCCGTGCAACGAATCGGCATTGTATCCGTCTTGAATCAACATATCGGCAATTTCTTGCGTCTCTTTGCGGGTGCGGCAGAATACGATTCCGTAAATATTTGGATTGTAATCAGCTATACGTTTCAGCGCCAGATATTTATCTTTGGCATGAACGACATAGCTGATGTGTTTTACATTTTTTGTTCCCTCGTTTTTCGTTCCGATGGTAATCTCCTTAGCATTGCGCATATAGGTTTTGGCGATGCGTGAAATTTCGGAAGGCATCGTTGCAGAAAACAACAATGTGTTGCGCTCTTTCGGAACATTTGCCAAAATGGCATTGATGCTTTCGGTGAAGCCCATGTTGAGCATTTCGTCTGCTTCGTCGAGAATCAGGTTGCGCACCATTTCGAGGTTTACAACACCACGATTCATCAAGTCGATTAATCGACCTGGAGTTGCCACTACGATGTGAACGCCACGACGCAATGCTTTGATTTGACTGTCGATGCTCGAACCACCATATACTGGAAGCACGCGCAAATCAGGCATATATTTTGAATAATCCGCTAAATCACCCGCAATTTGAAGGCAAAGTTCGCGGGTAGGAGAGAGAATAAGTGCTTGTATTTTATTATGAGAAAGATTTACTTTCTGAATAACCGGAAGACCAAATGCTGCTGTTTTACCTGTTCCTGTTTGTGCTAAAGCGACGATATCGCTTTCTTCTGCTAATAAATAGGGGATGACTTCTTCTTGAACTGGCATCGGGGCTTCATAGCCCATTTCTTCGATGGCTTTCAAGATTTCTGGGCAGATGCCCAATTCTTGGAATGACTTCATTTACTTTTTTGCGGCAAAGGTACGAAAAACTAACGGGTTAACAGTATTTGTTGTAGCTTTTCTCTTTTTTGAGGAGTGATGTTGAGCTTTTTAGCGAAAAATTTATCTATTGAACCATTGTCTTGTTTAATCTTTTCAAACCCATATTCCAAAAAACTTTTTTGTGCTGATATCAAGACAGTTAACGCTTCTTGTTGATCGGGCGCGAGGTCACGACCAAAGTTAGCTTCCTTCACCACATCGACACACGAATTGGAGAAAAGGTAATCATCAAATATTTCGTCGTTGGGTATTTTAAGAGCCGACATGATGAGTGCCACCACAAAACCAGTTCTATTATTGCCAGTCCCGCATTCTATCAATACTGGGTAACTGTTTTTCTTTGAAAGACATGTAAAAAGAGCGCTCAATTGTTTTTGGTAGTCTTCTGTATAAGACGAAAATATATCCTGCATATAAATGATGGCATCGTTTCTTTTGCACTTACCTTCAGCTAAAAGAGTTCTCATCTCCTCATTGAAAGGCAGTTTCATTGGCATCGAAAACACAACAGGGAAATCCAGTGGTTTGGTATCAGTCTGTTTTTCCTCATCCGATCGTAAGTCAACCACCGTATGAATTTTCAATTTATCTAGACGTTCGTGTCCCTTCTTGGTGATATCTGTCAGTTTACCTGATCGATATATTTTTCCCCACTTAATCATTTCTCCATCTTCATTGACATAACCGCCAATATCGCGCAAATTTGCCACGCCAGGCACATTTATTTTGCGATTTGTCACATACACTTTTTCTTTTTTATCGAACGAAAGCATGAAATATTTTCGATTATCAGTCAATTTCGGAATCAAAACAACCCGATCTGATATTTTAGCAGTGATAAGAGGTGATGATAGGTTGAAAATGTCAGGTGAAGACGATGCAAAAATATCTACAGAACCTTCCATTTCGGGAAATATCTCCCATTTTATAGTATCTTGAGTCTGCTGTCCTTCTTCACAAACACACACTACCTGCATCTTTTGTGTGACGCACGAAATCTGAGTGATTAATAGTGAAATATAAACAAGCGATGTAGAAATACGACTCATAAGTTACAAAAAATAAACCCAATTCTGACTTAAATAGTACAATTTGAGCGTTTTACTAAATAATCATAACTGCTAATTTATCCCCTTTTTTTGGAAATAAAACAGCAGAAGGCTTCCATTTTTTTGCAAATTAAACAGATTTAACTTAAAAGGCCGTAGAAGTGTTATTTTGAAAGGTATTTTTCGGCAAACTCTCTTGAAACATAATTTTCGTAATTCTGACAAACTTCGGTGGAGAAGTCGATACCACAATCGATAATTTTTCCCCACAACTCTTCAGACAAATTATTGAGATCTGATCGTAAAACATTGTATTTGAGTAATCCAAATAGAATGCCCGCGTTAAAATTGTCGCCTGCTCCAATGGTGCTTTTGGCTTCAATTTTTGGAACACGATACATTTTATCAATGCTTTTGGTGCAAAGTTTCACCCCTTTATCACCCAACGTGCAGATGAAGTTTGGGCAGTAGAACCGTATTTTGTTTTTGTAAATTGCCGCGATGTCATCCATCTTATACAGGTTCTGAAAGTCTTCGTCGGAGCCACGCACAATATCTGCGTATTCGAGGTTTTCGATTAACGCAGTCATCAGCTTAATGGCTTCGTTGACGTGCGATTTGCGGAAGTTGGGGTCGTAGTAGATGATGGCTTTTCGGTCGCGGGCATATTCCAGAATCTCAATCATCTTCGTGCGCAACGCAGGATTCAGCGCATAAAAAGAGCCAAATATCAGAATATCGTCGGGGTTGATTTGTGGCAAAGCTACGTCGAGCCGTTGACTGGGATAATCTTTGTAGAAAAGGTATTCAGCATCGTTCTTTTCGTTGAGGAAAGCCAATGCGATAGGCGATTGTCCATCTGGAAAACAATCGACAAAATCAGTTGTAATATTATTCTCTTTCATGAAATCGAGAATCACATGTCCTACTTTGTCATTCCCTAATTCGCTAACGAAAGCTGTCGGCACTTGCAATCGCCCCAACGTGACTAATCCATTGAAAATAGAACCGCCGGGCACGGCATGAGCCGGTTGATTGTTTTTGAAAATGATGTCGAGAATCGTCTCGCCAATGCCAATTATTTTTCTCATAATTATGTAGAAACTACATTTAACCCTTTAGCTTGAAAGGGTGCGAATTTTATGATTGTTGCTATAGCCCCTCCTTGGGAGGGGTTGGGGAGGTTTTACTCTTCTCTCGATTTTACGCCTAAATAACCGCCATGGTGGCGTTTTGCATATTCTTGCTTGGTGAAGCCGCTCTCTTGCATCACATTCACCACCAACGCATCTCCGATGACGGTCATTGCTGTGGTCGAAGTAGTTGGCGCCATTCCGAGCGGACAGACCTCAGCGGGTGCACCGGTGAACAGACAGGCATCAGCCTCTTCAGCAAGCGGACTCTCAAGATTTCCGGTGATGACGATAAA
>JBAXGL010000037.1:0-15561 GCA_037139375.1 Bacteroidales bacterium
GTGCAAAATCAAATCAAACTGCTCAGTAATGCTTAAATTTGTAGAAAAATTTATAATATGAAGTTTTTCGACGAAATGCCTTTCAAGCCTGTTATCATTGAATGTATCAGGAATTACAACAAACAACTGTTTTTCAAAGACTTGATGTCGGGCATTATTGTCGGCATCGTGGCTTTGCCTCTGGCTATTGCTTTCGGTATCGCATCGGGAGTGACTCCAGAAAAAGGAATTACTACCGCTATTATTGCTGGGTTTCTGGTATCGTTCTTTGGTGGAAGCAAAGTGCAGGTGAGTGGTCCCACCGGAGCGTTCATAGTGATTGTATATGGCATTGTCGAGAGGTTCGGCGTGCAAGGACTTGCTATAGCCACCTTTATGGCAGGAATTATTTTAATCTTGATGGGTGTTTTCAAAATTGGAACCATCATCCGGTTTATTCCCTATCCTATCATTATCGGTTTTACTTCGGGTATTGCGCTAACCATTTTTACTACTCAAATCAAAGATTTCTTTGGTCTGCAAATGGATAAAGTGCCTGGCTCATTCATCGAAAAGTGGATTGCTTATGCGCATCATTTCTACACCATCAACTTTTGGCCACTCGGTATCGGAATACTTACCATATTGCTAATCATACTGATACCCAGAATATCTCCCAAAATACCCAGTTCGTTGATTGCCATCGTGTTGATGACCGTAGCTGCATACGTTTTGAGAAACAACTTCGGAATTGTGGGTATCGAAACCATCGGCGATCGTTTTCAAATACACGCACAGTTGCCACAAGCACAAGAAATCGGACTATCTTTCGATAAGATGAGTCTTTTGCTCTCTGCCGCATTCACGATAGCCATTTTGGGTGCCATTGAATCGCTGCTTTCGGCAACAGTGGCAGATGGTGTGACAGGTGATAAACACGACTCAAACACCGAATTGATTGGTCAGGGTATAGCCAATGTGATAGTGCCATTCTTTGGCGGCATACCCGCTACCGGAGCTATTGCCCGCACGATGACAAACATCAACAACGGTGGTAAAACGCCCATTTCGGGAATCATTCACGCAGGTGTTTTGTTACTTATTCTGCTGTTTCTCGGAGATTTATCCAAGCATATTCCGATGGCATGCCTTGCTGGAATACTCGTGGTCGTGGCATACAATATGAGCGAATGGAGAACTTTCCGCTCGCTGCTCAGAAATCAAAAAGCCGATGTGTCTGTACTACTTACCACTTTTTTCCTGACTGTTATTTTCGATTTAACCATCGCCATTGAAATTGGACTTTTGCTTGCGGTCATTATGTTTATTCGCAGAATCAGCGAGACCAGTGGCATTTCTGTGCTGACAGAGATTGCCGATCCACTCACAGAATACGACCCAACACTCGACATACGCAATATAACCATACCCGATGGCGTGGAAGTGTACGAAATAGATGGACCTTTCTTCTTTGGAGTAGCAAACACCTTCGAAGAACAGATGAAAATCATAGGTGACAAACCTAAAATTCGGATTATTCGTATGCGAAAAGTGCCATTTATCGACTCCACAGGGCTTCACAATCTGGAATCTTTTATAAAGAGCTCGCAAAAAGAGAAAATCCACATTATCTTATCGGGTGTAAACGAGAAAGTAAGAAATTCACTTGAAAAGTCGAATATTGCCAATGCAATCGGCGAAGAAAACATTTGTCCAACGATACACGTCGCCATGGCTACAGCAAACGAATACTTGCTAAAAAATCCTTCATAGTTGAATTGATTTGTCATGAAGAAGGTTTTATTAATCATTCTTTGTCTTTGCTCTTTTCCGATACTGCATGCACAATATGTGCCAGATGAATTGGGAAAACAGTTTGTAAAACGTACCATCGTGATGCCCAGCGACTACGAAGGAAAAGTAGTCTGCACATTGATAAAGTATACGGGACTCAATCTTTCAGACAAAGCCGTTCTCTATATTCATGGCTATAACGACTACTTTTTTCAAACGGAAATGGCGGATCGTTTTGCAAAAGCCGGTTATCGGTTCTATGCGGTCGATCTGAGAAAATGCGGACGCTCCATTCTACCTAATCAGTTTGCCACAAATGCCAAAGACATGAGCGAATACTTTGCCGATATTGACACCGCAAGAGCAATCATTGAACATGAAGGTGCAAGCAAAATGATATTAATCGGGCATTCGATGGGAGGATTAATTACCTCGCTTTATGCAGATGCTAAAGGCAATAATCTGAAATTTGATGCCATGATTCTCAATGCACCCTTTTTTGATTTCAACGAAAACGCGTGGAATGAAAAAGTGGCGATACCTACTGTTTCATTTTTATCACGGTTTTTACCTGATATGACTGTCACTGGCAGCACTTCTACGGCTTATGGCGAAAGTTTGCATCGTAAATACCACGGCGAGTGGAATTACGATTTATCAAAAAAGGCTCTTTCTTCTGGCGCTAAGCATTGGTGTTGGATTGCAGCTATTCATCGAGGCCAAGAAAAAGTGCGAAGTGGACTTAACATCGATTGCCCTATTTTATCTTTATCATCTGCGAAATCGGTGCATGGAGCTAATTGGAATACAGAATTTCAGCATGCTGATGCAGTACTCGACGTGAAGGATATACAGCAACTTTCAAACAATCTTGGACAAAAGACAACCATTGCCATTATTCCCGGAGCGATGCACGATGTAATACTCTCACCCAAAAATGTGCGTGACGCGGCTTATCGAAAAATGTTCCGTTGGCTTAGCAATCAAGGGCTTTAAACAAAACCGTACATCTCGAGTAAATACTTAACTAAATTGCTAGTTAGGGTCTAATAAATAGGGGGTCGTTTCATAAACGAAACAACCCCCTATCGATTTTCAATACAGAATGTCTATTCAAATAGAACTTTCAAGATTGATTTTTTATTGTCAGGTGTTATAACCTGTAAATGGTAAATTCCTTTTGTAATTCGATTTACAGGAATATTAATCTTTGATGCTTCTTCAACATTTGAAATTTCAAAGCTTTTTATCAATCGACCAAGATTATCATACAAACCCAATTTATATTTTCCAGAAAATGGGCTGTTTATATTCAAAATCAGGTTGTTGTTTTTAACAGGATTCTGAAAAAGAGTTATCGGGAATTTGCTCATTTCAAGAGTGTTTATCGCAGTCTCAGAAGTAACAACAAACGATCCATTGACACTACTATTACCATCCCAAAGACCATTTGTACCAGCATATTTATACGGATCAGTACCTAATTTGAATCGGAAGGTGTAGTAATATGTACCCAATGGTATGCCAGAAACTGACCCTTGAAAATAGAAATTACTACCCCAATCGGCATTGAATGAAATGGGTGACCATGTCCAACCTGTTGAAGAAGGATCAGAATTAGCACTGCTGTATCCTAAGTCACATGTCATGCCTTCACCCGTCGTACTTGTTACAGCGTTTGTTAGTCCATCTGCAAATGCGACTGCACCAGCTTCGAAAGACTGATTAGTTGTAATAGTCGTTGAAGCCACCCATTGAAGATAAGCCCAAGAAACATGCGATGGTGCAGGATTCACAGTAATTGATTTATTCACACTATTTGTACCGTTCCATAGTCCATCTGAGCCAGCATAGACATAAGCATCCGTATTCAACTTATATCGGAAGGTATAATAATAAGTACCAGCAGCTAAACCGGAAAGTCCACCTTGGTAATAAAACTCATTTCCCCAATCGGAATTGAATGAAGCCGTTGACCACGTCCAACCTGAAGTTGATGGATCAGAATTTGTACTGCTATATCCTATTTCGCAAATGATACCTTCACCTGTTGAACTGGCGGTTGCCGCATTTGTAAGCTTATCAGCAAATACTTTGGATCCTGCATAAAAGGTTTCGCCTTGGTTAATAGTTGAGGCAGATTCCCATTGCAGATTTGCCCAAGTGATATGTGCTGGGGCAGGATTTACAGTAAATGATTTAGACACACTACTAGAGCCATTCCAAAGACCATTTGTTCCTGCGTAGGAATATGAGCCGCTTCCTGATTTAAATCGAAATGTGTAATAATATGTCCCTGCGGCCATACCTGCAACACTTCCCTGATAATAGAAATTGTTTCCCCAATCAGCATTAAAAGGAATTGACGACCATGTCCAACCTGTAGTTGAAGGATCTGTATTTGAACTATTATAACCTATTTCACAACTGATTCCCTCGCCCGTTGTGCTAGCAATTGGCGTATTTGTTACACCTTCGGCAAAAACTACACAGCCAGCTTCAAAAGATTGGCCTTGATTGATTGTAGTAGAACCTTCCCATTGCAGATTAGCCCAAGATATATTCACAGGAGCGGCATTTACGGTAAAAGATCCATTTACACTGGTTGTTCCATTCCATAATCCATTCGTTCCGGCATATTTATACGAATCCGTTCCTAACTTGAAACGAAATGTGTAGAAATAAGTCCCAGCCGAGATACCAGATACAGTTCCCTGATAATAGAAATTGTTTCCCCAATCGGCATTAAAAGCTATCGCTGACCATATCCATCCTGAAGAAGAGGGGTCGTTGTTGGTCTTACTATAACCTAATTCGCAGGTTATTCCTTCGCCTGTTGTACTAGCCACAGCGGCGTTTGTAAGCCCATCAGCAAATACCGCGGCTCCTGCCTCAAAAACTTGTCCCTGATTAATTGATGTCGATGCTGCCCACTGAAGGTATGCCCAAGAAATTGTTTGAGAAAAAGCACCTAAGCTCAGTGCTGAGAATGCTAATAACGCAAATAGTTTTTTCATGTTTTTCTAAATTAAATTGTTGATAAATAGTAAATTAATCTCATTGTTTTTATTATTTTTGATATTCGTACAATTTTACTTTGTAAATTCCAGGTGCTTGAATTTGTTTGGATTGCAAATTGTTTTCTAGCGTCTGATTCAACACTGGAATCGGTGCTAAGAAAGGTTTTACGATTGACTTGCTATCTGTCATCGTAACAGAAAAATTCCGACCCGTTGTAAATAAAGCTGTATTGTGCCAAGTTTCATCTCCGTTCAACCAGCGACGTGTTTTCCAAATTTCGCCGTCATACCCTCCTTCAAGAACATTCCCTATAAATGCTAATCGATCATCTTTTGCTGACGAAAATTTGACCTTAAGCCCAATGCCTGCGACTAGAAATTCATTCTGAACTGTTTGAATAATTACACCGTAGCAGTTTTGATCTTTGTAAAGATATTCAACCTCTATTTTGTAATTCCCGATCTGCAAAGCTGTTCGTTCTTCATTTCCTTCTTTGAGAACTCCGCGCATTTTCCCAGTTCCTTGGTATATAGAAATTACTGGCAAAAACTCCTTCAATACGCCAAAACTTTGCGAATATGCCACATCAGAGACTAGTGATTCAATACCAAAAGGACCAAAACCCAAGGCATCGTGTTCGGCTAAAGCATACCATGCTTTCCCTGGATTGCTGCGCTCGCACTCTGGGATAAAAAGCGGATTTTTTTTTGCAGGTCGGTGATACATGCGGCAAACTTCCTTGAAATTTGGAAGGTAAATATCAGGTGAACAAAAATCAATCGATGGAGCTACTGCTTTGTAAATATCCATCACTCTCGATACTGGACCACCATTCGGATATTTACCAGGCAATTCTGTGGGTGACTGCACCAACCAAGCATTCACATACATTGGCAAATTGTAAGCAGCCTTCCCTTGCTTACTTACTTCGTTTATATATGAAGCATATTGCCAACTCATAAAGAAATTCTGTGCATCAAAATTCTGTTCCCCAAAAACTTCTTTCCAAGTTCCCTTGGTTTTTAATCCATTTAGTTCCCATGCTGTTTTAATTTCCTTTTCTAAATTGTTTTTATTATTTTTCAGATACTGAATTAACTTTTCAGGAACTTGTGAAGCATAAAGTTGCAAAGCTTGCTTGGTGTAATCGATCTCCGAGAAAGCACCCACTTCATTTTCAGGTTGAATCATAATGATAGATTTAGCTTCATCTTTCGCTTTAATATAACTCAATAACGCTACAAAAGCCTTAGCATCAGCTTGGTTAGCTTGGTCGCAAAAAGGAGAAATTGCCGACAAGTTTTCTCCAGATTTAGTCTGGATTCTGAAAAAACGTTTCGTGTCTTTCTTAACCCACATGGGCACATACGATGATTCACCATTTTTCCAAGAAGCAAACCAAACAAGGACAACTTTAAGATTGTGCTTGTTGGCAGCATCAAGAATGTTATCAATCAACGTATAGTCAAACTTTCCCTCTTGCGACTCAAATTGCTCCCAAGCAACCGATGCAATCACCGTATTCACATTCATGGAAGCAGTATTCGTTATGGCTTCAGCCAAGTACTCAGGCGTTGAAGAGGTCGAATTGTGCAACTCACCAGCCAATAGGATGAAAGGCTTCCCGTCAACCATCATGCGTGTTGTATTATTTTTCGTCTCCAAGTGCGGAATATCACCAATTCCCTGTTTATTCTTATCTTGTGCTGCCGCATAAGTGGCAGAAAATAAGATGATCAATATCAAAAGGAAGTGTTTCTTTTTTCGTTTCGCAATCATTTTTTCGTATTGTTTAAAGATAAAGTTCCTCAATCCGTATTTATTTTAGTGTTTGATAACTGCTTTCGCTAAAACGAAAAAGTGAATTTACAATCATCAAAACAAATACAATTTATCGCGTTCATTTTAGGAATCTGTTCCCTAAAAGAGCTAAATTTTACATATCCATTATTTCTTTATGCTAGAGATATGGTGCAGAGAATCCTAGTTTTTTCATACCCATTTTTATTTCAGGATTGCGGTTGAATAATTTCCAAATCAAACCAGATCTATAATTTTCGATAGCACAACACATATTCATTTGATCGTATCCGAACACCTCCAACGAAACCCAATAGGGATAAATCGAAAGGTTAAATGAATCGGTAAATCCATTGTCTGTCCATAAAATATCACCCAGCTTATAATAAAAATATTTAATCGCTTTCATTGATTCTTCAGGCGCATATGGCAAAGAAGCAACAGATGCCGATGGAAGGATATAACCCAAATCATTTGTCGGTTGCATCTGTCTATACCCCTCTTTTGTTGCACCTGCTGTCAGTCCCCAGCACGAATCAGAGTATGCATAGTAATTTTGGGGATTCAGTTTGCAATAACCATAGTTTATCAACGCATGATTTTTTGTTTGAGTCTCGTAATTTGCATATGCATCACTTAATCCTCGCGGGTCGATACCCAAAAACGAAAACTGTGACAAATAAATGGGGCCGCCACTATCACCTGCACTTCCAAGCGGTAAGGTGTAACCATAATAAGTGCGACCATCTTTTGAGGAGCCGCTACCTGCAAAACCCTCATCGTAAACCGATTTTTCAATACCATGCGTGGGAGAGGCAGCTGCCAAAACATATGCAATCATTGTTTCATTCCAACCTCTTAGTTTGATACCCCAACCACCAGTTGTATTCCACGACCAAAAAAGAGTATTTTGATTCCCATTTGTGTACCATTTCCAATCCACATTTTCAAATAAGGTTGTGATATCGTTTCTTAATTGAACTTCATTTTCAGAAGTTGCATCGAAATATTGACGAACAGTAAGTAATCCCATCATCAAAAATGAGGTTTCCACTAAATCGTAACCATCTAATTGCCCATCTGCAACAACAGCACCAGTGACACCATTTATATAATGTGGGAAAACTCCTTTGTATTGTGTCGCTTTATTCATCAAGAAAGTTACAATCTTTTGAATTCTGCCTAACCCCTGTTCTCGTGTAATGAAATTACGTTCAATGGCTCCGGGTAGTGTCATTATGCCGAAGCCAGTAGCACCTATCGCACAATAATCTCTATTCGCTGTATTTCTATCAGGAACTAAACCGCTTGTTTCGCTTGAGAATGACCAGAAATAATGAAACGTTGCTTTTTGAATAGTGTCCAATAAAGCCTCGTCGGAAATTCGAGGTCTTTTATCAGCAGGGTCAATTCCAGTTTGAAAATCTTGAATGAAATCAGCAGATAAATTACCATCATTAAATGATTTCAGCGATGGCGTGATTTTGAGTTCATAACATTGCAAATAGCCCAAAGCCGATGCAGGTTGAATGACGATAGTGCTGTCGTGATTTTCATACGAAAACTTCACTGCAACGGGTATATCGGTTTTCTTAAACGTTTTGTTGACAAATAGGACACCACTGGCAACTGTAGATCTATTGACAGGATCTGAAAAACGAATCCGAATAGCTGGCAAATTGGAGCTACCAGAGAAAGTGCTTTTCTTGATAATTGCGCCATCAATAGATTTCAGCTTTATCGATAATGGCGTTGATTCAATTTTATCAGTGCAACATATTATCGACAATAGTAAAACTACCAGCAATAGTATTTTCATAAGGTTTCTCGACATTAGAATAGTTGATTAATGACTCGGCGTTTAAGCGATTAGAGAAATTGGGTATTTATCTATGATAGGGAAACTGACTAGAGACAATTCCCCTATCTTGGGTTTTTCAATCAATTACTGCTTTGGCTTGATTGACACCTCATCAATGTAGAGAGTTCCCGTTTTGGATGGAACAAGCTTAAAGAAAGCATACGCATTTTTGGTACTCGCTCCGTTATACAAGTTCTTTGGTCCAAAATCCTGAGAAACTTTCACCCAAGCAGAGGTTACTGCCATATTTCCATAAGCATAGTCTCCCCAAATCTGTTTGTTTGTTTGCACGGGATCATCTGATGATTTATTGACAACATCGTGTGCAAAAGTTCCATCATTGTGAGTGTTATCAACATAACCAATAAAATCAGTGCTTTTCACCCAATAGCTGAATGTGTAAGCTGTGTTTGGGTCAATATTTAAACTAAAATCAGTCACAATACCATTCTTGGGAACAGAAAAGAATTGAATTTCATGTCCGGTAGATTTTACGATTACTTTCAAACATTTGGAACTGCTATTAGCACCTTGCGTCTTATCCACACTAATGTCATAAGCTGCACTATCTTGTTTTGTCGGACACCAGTAAGACCATATTTTCAAACAACTATCGCCTTCGAAACCTGCAGAATAACGCGCCATCAACTCTGTTCCAACCTGAATTTTCACTTCCTGTGTTTGAGTTTTTCCATCGTTGAATTTATCTACCAATGTGCATACAACGGGACCTTCATTAGCGAAAGAAACGGAAACAGTACTCTCTGTCGATGTGGCTGGTGTTCCACCAGGGAAAACCCAAGTACGTGAATCTACACCTTCCGATTTATCGGTGAATGTCACACTTCCGCCAGCATCGATCGTGTTGGCGCTAATTGTGGGAGCCATAGCCATTGGTGTCGGCTGAATCTCTTTTTTGCAACTTGAAATAAAACTCAAGACAAATAAGCAAAACACAAAGGTCATTGCTTTACTTAACATTACTTTTTTCATGATTATAAGAATTAGATGAGTTGGTTTTTTTAGATTAAATGATTACCATTCTGGGTTTTGTTTTATAATTCCGTTGGATTGTTGAATTACTGGATTCGGAATAGGATAATAACGACATCGATTTGTATAGCCTAATGGACCTAGAACTTGTAATGCATCTCCCCACCTTACGAGGTCGTAGAATCGCTCGAATTCCATACCAAATTCTACACGCCTTTCGTGTTTAAGGGCATCTCTTAGTTCTGATTGAACAGTTGTAGTGACAGATGGTAATATAGTGGCATTACCTCCTCTAACTCTTGCACGAACCTGTTCAAGATATCCTAATGCTTTTGTACTGTTCCCCAATTCATTAGCTGCTTCGGCTGCCATTAACAAAACATCGGCATAGCGCAGAATGCGAACATTCATCCAGATTGCTTTTCGGTAGTTCGTCTTTTTTGCTCTTGCTGGATCGCCATACGTTTTTCGATTCCAATAAGGCAATTGAAGTGATTCGGGAAGCGTATTGCCATAACCATCCGTGCTACCTCTGAATAAAATGGTTCCTTCTTTACGTGGGTCACCTGTTTCATACGCATTCACCAATGCCTGACTAGGGGTATTCCAACCCCATCCTTGATCAAAAATGCCAGTTCCTCTAATTCCTGTTCTCTCAGTGAATGAACCAAAAACAGCTACACTTCCGTTATCATTTACGTAATTTTGGACTTCTAGTATTGACTCGCTGCAAAGCTCTCCACTTTCTGTAAACATATCAGCATAAGAGCTATACAATGAATATTCGCCCGAGTTGATAACATCTTCACATTTAGCTAAAGTTCCAGCCCAGTCTTGGCGGTAAAGTTTTGTTTTTGCAGAAAGCGTTTTGGCTGCACCTACTGTTAAACGACCAGGATACTTAGTTCCCCAATACGATTTGTTGGGCAAATTGGCGCAAGCAAACTCTAAATCGGCATCAATCTGATTATAAACAGCGACAACCGTTGACTTGGGAATATTTCCACTACCAAAACTTGACGATACCGTTAAATTAAGTGGCACTTCCCCAAATGTACGAACTAGATCGAAATAGGCATAAGCCCTGAAAAATTTTGCTTCACCAACGTTTATTTGAGATGGTTGGTCTGTAAGCTTCAGTGAATCAGCAAAATAGATTAATTGATTACATCCTACAATAAATTGGTAATGATCGTTCCAATACTGTTGCAACAACCATGTGTCATTTGCATCGTACTGATAGTCATCCCCACTGGATTTATATGCCCTTGTGTTGCTTTCGTCATACCCTTTGATGGCATCATCGCTACGAATACTGGAGAAAAAAGCGAGTGGTAATCCTGTCATTCCGCCGTAAGCATCATTGTTTCCGTTTCCACGAAAATTTGCGTATAAACCAAATGTCTGCCCTTCGAGTGATCCAGATTTTATATCACCCTCAATTGCATTTCCTAAAGGTTTTATATCTAGGTAGTCTTGACAACCGAAGAATAAAACCAATGCATTCAATAGAATTAAGTATTTCTTTATCATGATATTCATTGAATAATTGGTTAAAGCGTTAGATTAAATCCAGCAGAGCAAATAGAAGGCATTGGATAGCCCCCATAATCAATTCCTGAACTGAGTGCACTTCCACCCGCTTCGGGAGTAAAGCCCGAATTATGTTTCCATGTTTTCAGGTTCTGTACGTTAATATACAACCGCAAGTTGTTGATTGCAATTTTTCGTATTAGCTTCTGTGGCACTGCATATCCAAGTTCAATATTCCGAATGCGCAGATAGCTTCCATCTTCAATAAAATATGAGGAATTGACATTATTCCACCCAGTAGTTGTATTTTCACGAGGTTCCCAATTGGAAGTATTAAGTCCAGTCCAACGGCCTAAGCGCGCTTCTCTAAAATTATACGTATTTACGCCATTTCCTTCATTGCCCCAAGCGCGCCAAATTTCATTGCCATATACACCTTGAAACTCGATTCCCAAATCAAATCCTTTGTAATTGACATTCCATGAAAAACCATATGTAAATTTTGGTGTAGGATTTCCAATCGTTGTTTGATCGTAACTATCTATTTTCCCGTCAGGTTTCCCGTCCACACCACTAATATCTTTAAATTTCAAATCTCCAGACTGAGGTGTGCCTAATGCAGACACATCGGGTCCATTCTTAATTTGATCTTTTGTCTGATAGATCCCATCTACTTCATATCCGTAAAAACGAGAAATCGGATAGCCTGCTTCTGTTCTCGATTGACCCACTGATCCGCCAATGTAACTTTCCCCTTTTCGCCATACGCTTAATACTTTATTGTTCATGGTAGAAATGTTTGCAGACATGGAATAATTTAATTGGTCGTTCATCGTCTTGTCCTTGTAGCTTGCCAACAGTTCAACTCCTGAAACTTGAATTGAGCCTGCGTTCATGGCATAAAGAATTCCCGTTGTACGATCAGTAATTGTAGTGAGTAGGTCGTCTGTCTTTCGTTGATAATAGTTAGCTTCAATGTGCAGCCTCGACTTTAATATATCCAAATCCAAACCACCTTCATAAGACGTAACAGTCTCCCATCTCAGATTTTTATCAGGCTGATAGGTTAAACTTAACGCATTCACAACATTGTCTCCAAAAACAGCCTGTGTACTATTTGTGTAAACTGGATAATACAAATACCGGTAATCGGATCCTGTATATTGATTGCCCAACTGCCCTACTGATGCTTTGAGTTTAATATTATCGAAAAAAGTATATGGTTTCATATATTGTTCTTCCGTCAAAACCCATGCTCCGCCCAATGCCCAAAAGTTTTGATACCTATGACTTGGCGAAATAGCTGTCGAGCCATCTCTCCGAAATGAGGCATTGAGCATATATCTGCCATTGTAATTGTAAAGGGAACGAAATAGAAAAGAGACTGTTTTCTTTTCATACTGATCCGAGCCTGCCCAGTAGCAGGTTGGGTCTCCGAAAGGAAATACACCAGCATACCACCATCTTGGGTCGTTAGGTATGGCATTTTCTGCACCGGTGTCTTTTTGCTTAACGGATGCTGACATTTGAGAATAATTCTCATAATCAGAGGTTAATCCTGCCAATAATGTGATGTTGTGATCTCCAAATGCATCTTTGTAGGTCAGTAGATATTCTTGTTGAAACTTGAGATCAAGATTCGAAAATTGTGTGACCGATGTCTTGTCATTTTTCACCTCAACAGAGGCAGTTTCCAAATTGAAAATTTGCGACAATGGCGTGTAATCTCTTTGCTGTTTGGTCAGAATATTCACATAGTAGTTGGTTCTAAAATTCAACTTCGTCGAAACCTTTAGTTCAACAAAGAAGTTTGGGGCAATATTATATTCTGATGCTACACTCGTATTTTTCTTGCCCTGAACTGTCAATAGCGGATTCTCAATGTCATTGCTTCCTAAACCTTCTGGCAAGCTGTTGTAGTTAGCTTCAGTTGTATTGTATGGCGATACAATCGGTGGTGACTTTAATGCAGATTGAAAGTCGTGGTATTGAGGTAACGAAGCAGCGTAACCATTCAGCCCAAAACCACATTTAAATAATGAGGTCGGATTAAGCTCATCGCTGACCGAAATTCCCACTTTTTGAAAATCTTCATATTGGATTAACCCTTTTTCTTTGTTGAAATTAATCCCCATGTAAAATTTATTTTTATCTGTTCCGTGCGAAACACTCACATTGGCTTTATAAACAGTTGGAGAAGGCTCTTTAACGACATCAATCCAATTTGTATTTGCATTGTATAGCGTATATTTTTTGTATAATGGTAGAGAATTATTAAACCTTTGTTCGTTGTACAGCGTAATAAATCCATCTCGGTCAGTCATTTGAGGTACATCGACCATTGATTTTAGCCCAATAGATGAATTAGCATTTACAACAAGACGGCCGCTCTTGCCTTTTTTTGTAGTTGCAATTATCACTCCGTTAGCACCCCTTACGCCAAATATAGCCAATGATGATGGATCTTTTAATACTTCCATCGATTCGATGTCAGACGTATTTACCATGTCCATGTTTTCACTCATAATGCCGTCGATGACATACAATGGACTTGTTTTGGCTAAACTGACCGTTCCTCTGATGCGTACATCAGGCGTTTGATTCATTTGACCGCTGTTTACGATACTTAATCCGGGGACCTTGCCTTGCAACGAAGATATTGCATTAGAATTGGGGCGATTGGCAATTGAATTACCTAATATTTTCGCTATTGAACCAGTTAAGTCTCTTCTGGATGATTCACCATAGCCAATTTTCACTACCTCCGAAAGCATTCTCGAATTCTCTTCTAAAATAATAGAAATTGATGTCTGTGCGTTTACCTTTACTTGTGATTTGGTGTACCCTATGTACGAAACTTCAAGTGTGGATTGCTCATTGAGATTGTCTAATGAAAAGCGTCCTTGTGCATCGGTCATTGTTGCATTGTTGTAATTTTTATCTTTTATAGTTGCGCCTATCAGTGGTTCCCCACTTTTATCGGTCACACGACCAGTGATTTTCTTAAACTTTACTTGATTTGAATTTAACTCGATTGCCTTTTTTTCAATCAAATACAATTTATTGTTTTTGAGTTCATAACCAACATTCGTTCCATCCAATAGTTGCTTGAGTGCATCTTCCACTTGCACAGATTTCACACTGATACTAACTCTTCGACTCAAATCAACAACTTGTTCGCTGAAAATTATCGGCAATCCCGTTTGTTGTCTAATCGAGTTCAAGACTATTTCGAAGGTTTCTTTTTGAAACAAAAGCGTTACTTTCTGGGCAGACACATTCGATGCGAATACTGCCATTAAGAAAGAAAGTAAAACTACTTTTGAAATGAATACTCTTCCATTCATGTGTTTCTGATTTTGAGGTTATTTGTATCGACTTGTACTTATTAAACAAACCATGAGGGAAAAGGTATGAGTTGATTATAAAAAAAGAACCTATTGATGATACCGATGTCTAATACAGTATAATCAACAGGCCTTCTGTGTTTATTAAAAGGAGCTTATTCTATGAATGGATTTTCTTTTTTTTCCAAGTTGGCGATACAAAAATCAAGCTAAAATGCTCTCTTTTAATAGAAATGAGCTTTTAAGATAGGTTTCAATTGTGTGTTTCGTAGGCGGTTATTCAAATTCAAACCTATCAGGACTGGATGATGAATCGTTTTTACAAAGTTGATTTTTACGAACATATCAATTATAGGTGCAATTTTCGTTTTCTAAGGTACTTTATTAATTCGTTGGGGCGATCTGTTTGGATGATGTTGGCACCTTTATCAATCAGCCAGCCCCAAGTTTCATTTGGTTTGTTATTTTCTACTGCGATATCGTCATCGTGACCCGCACAATGGTCGGGCCATAACGAATTGAACCAGACAGCATTTGTTTTACGTATTGTGTGTATTCTGGATAAAATTCTCACTGTGTCTGTGGCGAAAACTGTTTGAATGATAGTTCGTTTATGCGACTTGTAACTGTCAATTATTTTATCCGTACTTGGATTTGAAGGATTAACAACAGTCATCAAATAAAGAAGAGAGTCGATATTTCTATGCTGAGAGATGATACTATCATACGATAAATCATACGATACATTGAAGATCACCTGCTGTGTCATATTGAGTTTCTTCACAACACCCATTGCTTGCTCAAAAAAAGGATAACCCTTATCAATGTTTACAATAATCTTTCCTTTAGCAGCAGTTAGCATCTCTTCGAAAGTTGGAATTGCATGTCTTGTTGGAGCGCCCGTTGCTGCTTTTAGTTTAAACTTTCTGATCTCCTCTAAAGTGTAATCTTGAGATCTCCCTCTTCCTGTTGTTGTGCGGTCTATCGTATTATCGTGCATGATAATTAATTGCCCATCTTTTGTTCTTTCTAAATCGAATTCGGCAATGTCAACGCCCATTTTAATGCAATCTATAAGTGCCTGAACAGAATTTTCGGGAGATGTTCGCCAGCTGCAACGATGAGCGGTTATGACTATTTTATTGCTTTTAAGAGTTTTGTCGACACTCATTGTACATTTTGGAGATATACTTTGACCTTTTAATTGAAGAGGCAGTACAATTAAAATAATTA
>JBAXGL010000038.1:0-15315 GCA_037139375.1 Bacteroidales bacterium
CGGCGTGCTTTCACGGTAGCAAGTGTGGTAAAGAATCTACTCATATTTGCCGATTTAAACCCTGCTGCACCTCCTTCTTGAAAACAAGGGACATACACTCGTGGAAATTCTGAGCCATAGATGTTGCACCCAACTCCAACCGTAGTAGCTGTATTAAACATCGTATTGATGCCCACTTTCGAATAATCTCCCATCATAAGTCCACAAAACTGCAATCCCGTTTTCAAGAATTTTGATTCGGGATAATTCCATAGCTTTACTTCAGAATAGTCGTTTTTAAGATTTGATGATTCGGTTCCGGCACCAATGTTGCACCATTCGCCAATGACCGAATTACCAAGAAACCCATCGTGTGCTTTGTTTGAATAGCCAAAAAGCACTACATTGTTCAATTCACCACCCACTTTGCAGAATGGTCCGAGTGTGGTTGCACCATATATTTTTGCCCCCATATTTACCACAGCGTGTTCGCAAGCGGCAAAGGGTGCTCGAATGTGGACGCCTTCCATGATTTCGACCTCTTTTCCCAAGTAAACGGGTCCATTTTTCAAATTAATCGTTGCACATTCAGCCGTTACACCCTCTACCACGAAAAGTTTTGGTGTGCCATCAGCGAAGTGAGTCTCTCCAATAATTTGAACGGTAGAACTCAGTTTCGCACTTTGACGACCACTTGTCAACAATCGAAAATCGGCTTCTAATGCTACCCCATTGAAAGTGAAAATATCGTAACCCTTACGAATGAATTGAAGTTTGTGCTCAAACTGTATGGATTTAAAAATAGTACCCTTTTCGAAGTCATTTTTATTACCGCGAAAAGCCACCATTTCTTCACCGTATAAAAGCGTTTCGTTGGTTTGTAATTGCTGAATGGTTTTAATTAATTCGCACGTTGGTAGTATGTTTCCTGCTACGAATAGATTATCATCGCTTTCGACCATAGGAAAACGCTCCTGCAAATATTCTTGTGTCAAATAGGAGTAAGTTGAAGGGAGCATTTTCTCCCACTTTTCACGAATAGTGAGAATGCCGATACGAATTTCGGCAACAGGTCTGGTAAAAGTAAACGGAAGCAAGTCATTGCGACTTCTTCCGTCAAATAATATAATATTCATAAAAAGACAAAAGATTTATGAGCGAAGAACAAATATTTAAGATTAAAGAGAAAAGATTATAAACAAAAGAGTAAGTCCTTGAAGTCTTTTTTATCAGTCGTCACTCTTTACTCCTACATCTAAATTTTATCTCTTCCTTACATATTCTACAAAAGCATACGAATAGGGGTGTTTTTCATCTGCTGGATGATCTTCAGTACTCACGATTTCCCATTGGCTGTAATCGACATCAGGAAAGAAAGTGTCAGCTTCTTCGAATGTGGTGTGTACATGGGTGAGGTACATTTTGTCGGCAATAGCCAACGCTTCTTGATACACGCCAGATCCGCCGATAATAAAAACCTCTTTGTCAGCTTCACTACACTCAATAGCTTCTTGCATAGTGGAACACGCAATACAAGTAGTGCCCATTGCTTCAGGCATAGAGGTCAATACAATGTTTCTACGGTTGGGTAAAGCACCGCCTGGCAATGATTCAAATGTCTTGCGACCCATGACCACCACGTGATCTGTGGTCAATTGTTTAAAACGTTTCATATCGTTTGGTAAACGCCACAAAAGTTGTTGTTTGCATCCGATTGCTCTATTTTCGGCCAGAGCACAAATTACTGAAATTGTTGACATAGCCTTGCAAAATTTAAATGAAAATGAAATTAAACAGCCACCTCAGCCTTGATATGAGGATCGGGATTGTAATTATTCAGTGTGAAATCTTCAAATTTAAATTCAAAAATATCTTTGATATCTGGGTTAATTGTCATGGTTGGTAAGCCGTGTGGAGTGCGACTCAATTGTTGTTTTACTTGTTCGATGTGATTCGAATAGATGTGTACATCGCCAAAGGTGTGAACGAAATCTCCAGCTTTAAGACCAGTCACTTGAGCTACCATAAGCAATAAAAGCGCATACGATGCAATGTTGAAGGGTACACCGAGAAATACATCGGCGCTTCGTTGATAAAGTTGCAGACTCAATCTGCCATCGGCTACATAAAACTGAAAAAACGCATGACAAGGCGGCAACTTCATATTTTTAATATCTGCCACATTCCAAGCACTGACGATGATACGACGTGAATCGGGGTTGTTTTTGATGGTGTTGATAATTTCTGAGATTTGGTCGATGTGCCCACCATTGTAATCAGGCCATGAGCGCCATTGATATCCATAAATGTGTCCCAAATCTCCCTTTTCGTCAGCCCATTCGTTCCAGATACGGACACCGTTTTCTTGTAAATACTTCACATTGGTGTCACCAGCCAAAAACCAGAGCAATTCGTGAACAATTGATTTTAGATGAAGCTTTTTAGTAGTAATCATTGGAAAACCATCCTCCAGATTAAACCGCATTTGATGACCGAAAAGGCTGATGGTACCTGTGCCCGTTCGATCTTCTTTGTAAGTTCCCTCATTCTGCACTTTTTGCAGTAAATCTAGATATTGCTTCATAGAGAATAAAAACTGTTGATTTGACAAAACGCACAAAGTTAAGAAAAGTGTGCATAAAAAAAAAGAAAACAGTGTTTTTAATACAACACAAAATCAACATTTGCTTGTTAGGTTGAGCAGCATAAAGAAAAAAGCGCATTCGATAATTTTCGAATGCGCTTTAAATATTTGACAGTAAAATGATTATGAGAGTTACTTCTCGAAACGAAATGCTTTGCTGCCTATCATATTTCCATCCACGAAAATATCCACCCGATAATCTCCTGGATAAAGATATTCCTCCACATTCCAATAAAGTATGATGTTTGCTTCTTCTCCACCATATTCGAATGATCGACGGCAAGAGTAGTTGATGTCTTTATTTTCGTATTTGAAAAGATCCATTCTGTTTTTGGTCAGTATATCGTTATCAGGTTTCATAATCCGTATATAGGCAATCTTATCACCTGTCGATGCGGTGATATTTTTCGCCACTTTAAAACTGATCGATATTTGTGCTATTTTACTTACTTTGTTTGAGGGTTTTCCCCTTTTGTCAAGACCCAGTGGATTAATATCCGAAGCGGTCAGTTGCGAAGCTAAAGTCACTTTATCAGTCAGTTCGCTTTTCTCTTTAGCTAGTTGCGAGACTGTTTCGGTGGCTTCTGAATAACGTTTTTTTACCTCAATATTCTCTTCGGTGAGCACTTTGTTTCGGGCATTCAACGAATCTATTTGAATAATATATGACCTCATAACTTCCCGCACAGTAGCCAACTCTTTACGCAGTTCGATGATGCGGCTGGCATTGGTCGCTTTCACTGTTCGCAACTCTTCGAGCAAGCGCTGTACTTTCAGTTTCTCGTTTTCCCACAATTGCAACAGCGAATCGTTGTGGATGTTTATCTTGCTATATCCTTCGTATTGCACTGCCAGTTGAGAGTATTCGTCTGTTAACTCTTCTTTCTGAATATCAAATTGCTGAGTCAAACCAGTCATCTCCTTTTTTTGATGCACAATATACATCACAGAAGCGATTATAGCCACCAACATTACTCCCAAAGCAGCTAACAGCCATTTGTTGTTTTTAGTCATCATTTTATCAAATTCTATTAATAGTATTGCAAAGTTAGTCGTTTAAGTTTAAATTTGCATACGAATTAATATTCTTTAAACGAATATAGATTACGGAAATATTTCTGCAATTAAAGTTTATGACTATCTTTGCACTCGAAAAAGAAATACTATTTTAAACTAACAATAAAAAACAATTATTATGTCAAAAGTAACCGTTGTGGGCGCAGGAGCAGTAGGTGCAACTTGTGCAAATGTATTAGCTATCAATGAAATAGCAAACGAAGTGGTATTGCTCGACATCAAAGAAGGATTGGCCGAAGGTAAAATATTGGATATGTTCCAAACTTCTGCTTTGCTCGATTTCGATACCAAAGTAACTGGCGTAACCAACGACTATGCGCAAACTGCTGATTCAGATGTTGTAATCGTAACGTCTGGTATTCCTCGCAAACCAGGTATGACTCGCGAAGAGTTAATCGGTGTGAATGCAGGAATTGTTAAATCAGTGGTAGAAAACATCCTGAAATACTCTCCAAAAGCGTTTATCGTAATCGTAAGTAACCCGATGGATACCATGACCTATTTGGCTTTGAAAGCTACAGGCCTTCCAAAAAATCAAGTATTTGGTATGGGTGGTGCATTGGACAGCTCTCGTTTCCGTTGCTACTTGAGCAAAGCGCTCAACATGAACATGAACGAAATCGACGGAATGGTAATTGGCGGACACGGCGATACGACTATGATTCCATTGACTCGCATGGCAACTGTTAAAGGCGTACCTGTATCAGAATTCCTAAACGCAGAAGAACTTGAAAAAGTAAGTGCTGACACCATGGTAGGTGGTGCGACATTGACAAAATTACTCGGCACTTCTGCATGGTATGCTCCAGGAGCAGCTGCAGCATCTGTTGCAGAATCAATCATCCGCGACCAAAAGAAAATCATTGCATCTTGTGTATTGCTCGAAGGTGAATACGGACAAAGTGACCTTTGTATCGGTGTGCCTGCAGTGATTGGCAAAAACGGTATCGAAAAAGTAATCGAACTGAACCTTAATGCAGCTGAAAAAGAGGCGTTTGCAAAAAGTGCTGCTGCTGTTCGTGCCACAAACGATGTTTTAAAAGAGATCAATATTTTGTAATAACAGTTTTTGTTATAAACATAAGCCTCATCCGAGAATTTTCGGATGAGGCTTTTTGTTGTTGAAAACCCCAGTTTTCAATGCATTATTCATAATGAAGATTTTAAATTTGCAAAAAAGGAGTCGGTAATTGTAAATTGACTCAAGTCTTGTATTTTTTTGTCTGCAATCATATCTGAAAAACAACCCTTTTCGCACACAAAATATTAGATTGTAGTGTTTTTTACTGAAGATAAATGACTTAAATTGATTGGAATAGGCATTGGATATTTTGTATTTTACTTCTTGATTGATATCATGTTGACAAACGGTTGACAAAAACACCCAACAAAAAAACGCTAAGCTTCTGAATATCAGATACTTAGCGTTTAATATTGCGGTACGGACGGGACTCGAACCCGCGACCTCCGCCGTGACAGGGCGGCATTCTAACCAACTGAACTACCGAACCGTGGTACATTGATTTCTCAAATGCGATGCAAAGATAGGTTTGATTTTTTATTCCTGCAAGTGAAATTATAAAAAAAAATGTATATTTGTGACATTACTGAATTGCCTACTTGAAAATACTATGAATTCAAACTCAAAAAACACAAACTTAATTGCTGTATTTGACGAAGTTAGGTTAATTTATTCATCCTCTATAGCTCTTAAATTTAATAATAGCTCGTTTTCCTACACTCAATTTTTTAACGCATCATGTCACTTTGCTTCGCAATTGCAAGGAATAGGTGCTCAAAAAGGTGAAATGGTGGGGATGTATCTCGATCGTTCTGTCGAAATGTTGGTAGGTATCTTTGGAATCCTTCGCTTAGGCGGTGCATACGTGCCGGTAGATACTTCGAGTCCGAAAGAGAGAACGCTTGCCATATTCAACGATGCTAATGTCCGTTTTGTGGTAACTCTACCCCAATTTGCTGATTTGGTAGAGAGTTTCGGTTTTGTACCTCTTGTTCCCGAGCTTATTTTTTCTGAAGCATCAACCATTATTTTCCCAGAAATTGCATCGACAGATAATGCCTATGTGTTGTTTACGAGTGGCTCCACAGGTAAGCCGAAGGGAGTGATGGTAGGTCATGAATCGGTAGTAAATTTGATTGATTACATACAAGAGAGATATCCTTTGCAACAAGGCGATGTCGTGTTGCTGAAATCGCCTTACACATTTGATGGTTCTATTTGGGAGCTTTTCGGATGGATGAGGATGGGTGGAACTTTATTGGTGGCAGAGCCAGGAGCTGAAAAGGATCCTATTCGTTTGTCAGAAATTATAGAAGAGCAAGCCGTAAATTTTCTTTTTTTTGTTCCAACTATGTTGGGAGCATTTCTCGACTATTGTCATTCAAAAAACAAATCAAAAAATCTACATTCGCTCAAATGGGTATCAGTAGGTGGTGAGGTTTTGCCGGTTCAATTGGTCGAACGTTTTTACAAGCTGATGGATATTAGTCGGGTGAAGTTGATAAACGTTTATGGACCGACTGAGACAACGGTATATGCAACAACTTATTTGTGTGACCAACATATAGAGCCTGCCAAAATACCTATTGGTGAAGCGGTTACGAATGATTTTATTTACATTCTAAACGAAAAATTAGAACCTGTTGCCTTTGGAGAAGAAGGCGAAATTTGCATAGGTGGAGCAGGGGTTGCCAATGGGTATTTGAATAGACCTGAATTGACAGCCGAGAAATTTATCCCAAATACATTCACTGGAATAGGGCGAATGTATAGAACTGGCGACATAGGTAGACAACTTGAAAACGGGTTGTTTGATTTTATCGGACGTCGTGATTTTCAGGTGAAGCTACGCGGGCAGCGCATTGAGATTGGTGAAATAGAATATGCTCTACAGCAAATCAAGGAATTGAGAGAAAGTGTCGTCGTTTTTTCGAAAGATAGGTATGGTGACGATTGCTTGGTGGCATATCTTATACCTAATAAACTTGGAATAGATTCGCCTAAAGCAAACTACTGGATTGCTGATGAGGAGTTTTCGCATTTTATTGAAGAACACCTAAGCGAATTTCTACCCAAATATATGATTCCATCTGAAATAGTGTTGTGTCGTGAATTCCCACTAAATCAGAATGGCAAAATAGACCGAGGTGCACTTATACCGATTTCAGAATTAAGTCAAAACAGTGAAAAGCTCGTGTTTGTGCCCCACACAGAAATTGAGCAAAAAGTTTATGCTATCTGGCTGGAGATTCTCGGACGAAAATCGATAGGTTTTGACGAAGATTTTTTTGTTGCTGGTGGTCATTCACTCAAAGCAATTCAGGTGATAACTTCGGTGATCAGAGAATTCGGATACGAAATCCCCTTGAAAGAGTTTTATGCACAAATGACTCTTCAGAAAATGAGTTTGTTGATTCAAAATGGACGTGATAAAAGTTTTAAAGAAAACCTGTCGACAATAATAAGTGATCCAAATCGGATGGAGTTTCCTCTCACGCCTGTTCAAAGAGAATTGTGGGTGGTCAATAATTTCGATAGTACAGGATTGAATCACAACATTCAAATAGAATTTACTTTACAAGGGTTTTTAGACCAAAAGTTGTTTATTCAAGCTATCAAACAGACTATTCAAGCAGAGGAAATTTTCAGATCTATATTTCCATCTATCGATGACACGCCAATTCAACTTATTCTGCATACCATTGATATTGAGATTCCAAATCACGATTTGTCGGGTTTAACTCTTCAAGACAAAGAAAAAGAGTATCAAAAGCACATCACAGAAAATGGTGAGGTCAAGTTTTCATTTGACAAACTGCCTTTGTTGGCTTTTCGATTCATCAAATGGGCAGAAAATGATTATCGCTTGCTGATGGTCATTCATCACTTGATTTTCGATGGATGGTCGCTAAATATTTTCATGAAAAGATTGCAACAACGGTATGTGGGTATTACACCCGAAACATCGAACTACCGCAATGGAGATTATGCATTATGGTTGAATAAGAATTTGGTTGATAATAAATATAACGTCGAAATTGAATTTTGGAAGAATGTTTTCAATGCGAACCCCAAACGACTCACCCTACCTATAAAGCCGAATGCACAGGTAGCTGAAGCCGGAAAATATGGAGAACGATTTTGGTGGAATATTTCTGAATCTACTACTCAAGCTATTGAGCGTTTGGCGGTGGAGCAAGGAGTAACTCCTTTTGTGGTGTTGATGAGTGCTTTTCAATTGGTATTGGGGGCTGCGGCTAAACAAACGGATGTGGTTGTTGGCACCCCTTTTGCCAATCGGAAACATCCGATGGTGGAAGACTTAATTGGTTATTTTACCAATATGGTGAGTATCCGTTCTCGACGAAAGGCAGCAGATACGGTTGCATCTTATTTGCTTAGGTGCAACAAAATGGCAATTGGTGCTTTTTCGAATGCCACTGTCCCATTTGGAGATGTCGCAAAGGAGGTGTTTCCTGGATTTAGAAAGGGAACAAATCCAATGTTTCAAACCATTTTTGTGATGCAAAATTGGCCCCACGATACCCAATTATCTTCTGAATTTACGTTTACTGAGCGTGAAATTGGGAATCGAACCAGTAAAATGGATTTGTTACTCAACGTCGAAAAGAGTAACAACGAATATGTCTGTTGGCTTGAGTACGACACCATGTTGTATGATGAAGATTTTGCAATTCGATTGTCAGATGGTATCAACTTTATGCTGGAGTCGATGGTAGAGTCTGTCGATTCGAAAGTTGAAGTTTTAGTTGATCGGCTGAATAACGTATTAAATCTTACACCAAGATTTTCGTGTATTTTAGTTGGTGGAGGTGCGATGTTGGTTCAGTGCATCGAAATTTTAGAACGTTTTAATGTCTCGATTCAATCCGTAGTTTCGACCGACGAAAGAATAAAGGATTTAGCCATTAATTTGAATATTCCTTGTTATACCAATTTGGGCGATTTGTCAGTGTTTTCGACTGTAGATTACATTTTCAGCATCAACAATGGAATATTGTTGAAGAAAGAATTCACTTCATTAGCAACTTGTCGGGCTATCAATTATCACGATTCTCCACTACCTCGCTATGCAGGCATTTACGCAACAAACCAAGCCATTCTGCATCACGAACTAGATCACGGAATAACATGGCATGAAGTGGTTGATGCAATAGATGCCGGAGATATTTTACTATCTGAAAAGGTGGATATTAAACCAGACGATACTTCTTTTACACTCAACAGCAGGTGTTTTGAAACTTCAGTTTGGAGTTTTACGAAACTGGTCGAGATGATTTTGTTGGACAAGGTTGTTCCCAATCCACAAGATTTATCTAAAAGAACCTATTTTGGATTAGCTGATCGACCCGCTTCGATGGGTATTTTGAATTGGAACGAAACTTCTAAAAGTCTGAGTGCTTTGCTACGAGCCTGCAACGTCGGTCCACAATCCGATAATGAGTTTCTAATGGCTTCAGTATTAATCAATGAGCAACTCTATTATGTGGGTAAAGCCGATGTGCGGAAAGGTAAATTCGGCGAAATTGGTGAAGTAGTCCGTTACAAAAACTCATTGGGAATTTCTTGTGTTGATGGGTGCGTCGTAATCGAACAACTTTTTGACTCACAAGGTGTTGAGGCAGAGGTGGATTTGCTTTTGGTCATTGGACAAATTCATCCACTGCCAGATAAGACGGTTGTGAGACAAGTGAAACAACATTTCGAAGCCATAGCAAAATATGAATATTTCTGGAGAAATCAGTTTAGCAAGGGCGAACTGTTACCTTCACCTATTGTCACTTCTTTAGTGTCGGAGTCGCTCGACGAATGGATAGATATTCCCGAAAGCGTTTTCAGTTCAATAAAACCTAGGTGGTCTGATGACGATTTTTTCTCATTAGTTTCCGCAATCGCATTTATTTTTACATTGAAGTTGTGTGGTAGAAAAGATGGTATATTAGCCATTATTCCTAAGGGGTTTTCTGAAATTAACGCCCAAACGTATGACTATTTTGCAAAGTGGATACCCTATTACGCTTCGATAAAAGGAAGTGAATCGTTTGAAGAATTAATCACAAATCATCTCACAGACTTTTCTAAAATACTGAAAAGAAAAACCTATTGTGCAAATCTGTTGGTGCGCTACCCTCGGTTGAGAGATCAAGCTAATCAATTGCCAGGTATTTTTGTTGTGGCGGAAGGAGAACAAATACCCGATAATGGTATGGTTTTCGAAGTAGGTCTCGATTCAGTCCGAATGAAAGGCGTCACTGAAGATGTAGCAACTGCTTTTAGAATTTTTGTAACTAATGTTCTATCGAATTTGAATACAGAGGCTACAAAAATTTCTTTATTTCAGCCGAATTTATTTTCAGTGGTTTCCGAAAATATCAATATTCCGATTTGTACTGCGACTCCATTAGAAGATGTGGTTTCTCTTTTCAGAAAGCAACAAGTACTCTTTCCAGATAAAATTGCCATTTTCGATCGCAATGAGGTTATTTCCTACCATAAATTTAAAGCAGATATTTCTCAGTTTTCGGTTATTTTAGCAAACAACGGTATAACAAAAGGGTCAGTTGTAGCTGTCAATATTGACCGATCGTATCACTATTTTGTTGCTATTATGGCGACATTGTATAGGGGCGCTGCGTTTCTACCGATTGATCCATCGTTGCCTGAAGATCGCCAACAGTATATGATGTCTGATTCTAATGTCTCAGCACTTGTTGTATCAAGAAGTAAACATGTTGAATCAAAGAATGATGTTCCAGTAATCAATATTTCGGAAGTGCAATTCCTTGGTTTTTTCGATCAAAAACCCGTTGAGATTGAAGGAGATTCTGTGGCATACATCATTTATACCAGTGGCTCATCAGGTGTCCCGAAAGGAGTGAAAATAAGTCGATTGGCTTTGGCTAACTTTGTTTCTGGAGCTCTGAATTTGTATGAAATTTCACACAAAGATAATATTTTGCAATTCTCGAATTTGGGATTTGATGCCTCAATCGAAGAGATTTTTATGGCATTCTGCTCAGGTGCGTCGCTTTTCCTACGCGAAGAAAAAATTCTTTCTCCTAGAGAGTTTCTTGAATACAGCGTAGAAAATGAGATAACAGTTTGGGATTTACCAACGGCATTCTGGCGACAAATTATTGCTTTCGACGATTATATTTCTTCGGCTACTGAGTTACCAGTGCGTGTAGTAATAATCGGAGGTGAAGCCATTGCTATTTCCGACGCAGAATGTTGGTCTCAAAGTTCACCGGATCATCGTCTATTCAATACGTATGGCCCTACCGAAACTACGGTCGTTGCTTTAGCTTACGAGCTCAAGCCATACGAGCGTTATGCTTTTCAGATACCTATTGGCAGGCCGTTGCCGGGCTACACGATACACGTTGTTGATGAAAATGGCAACCCTTTGCCGTTTGGAATGGTGGGAGAACTGCTTATTGCCGGTGATAGTGTGGCGGATGGTTATGTGAATGTTTCGGACAAACAAAGTCAGGCTTTTGGAATTCTTAAGCATCCTCAACGAGCGGATCAGCGTAGTTACCGAACTGGTGATTTGGTGGTTTCTGATTCAGATGGACTTGTTTATTACGTCGGACGAAAAGATGAACAACTGAAAATCAGAGGTTTCAGGATTGAACCAAATGAAATTGCTAACCAGATAGAACAATTGCCAGACATTCAAAATTGTGCTGTGGTTGATTTTGAAAAAAAGAGTGGTGAGAAAGCCATCGCTGCGTTTTTTACATCCATGGATAGTAAACCTATTGATGTACGAAGCATTAAACAACAACTGTTTGAACGCTTGCCAAACTATATGATTCCTCAAATTATATATCAATTAAACCATCTTCCTCTTACACCAAATGGAAAAACAGACAAAAGACTGCTAAAGCAAAAAGCAAAAGATCTCTCAAAAGCAAAATCTGAACAAAGGAGTGCAACTGATTCTTTGCTTCATTTCGCTCAAAACAATGATTCAGAATCGAATGCAAAACGTTTAGAAATTGTCGCCTATCTACTTGAATTTGTGCGCAAATTGACAGATGATAATGATATTGAAGCAGATGATGATTTGCTTTTCAGTGGGTTCGATTCATTAAAGTTTATTCGATTAATCGTGTCAATCGAACGTGAATATGCAGTAAAAGTGGCGATTTCAGATATTTATAATTATCCTACTATTGGTCAGCTTTCACAACTTATTCTGAATTACAAACCAACGTTGATTAGTGATGTTGTATCTTGTCTGCGCGAAGGTGCTAAAGGCGAAATACCTTTGGTTCTGATTTGGGGAGCTGGCCAGCATGTGCTTCAGTTTAACGATTTGGTACTTCGTTTAGATGAACGGATTCCGATATATGTTTTACTTGCGCCACTGGTTAATGGTGAGATATCTATTCCTGATACGGTTGAAGAGTTGGCTTCGTTATATTTAACTGAAATTCAGAATGTTATTAAGAGTAAACGAATTCATTTAGCTGGTTATTCGTTTGGTAGTTTTGTAGTATTTGAAATTGCAAAACAGATGCACCGCGTTGGATTGTCTGTAGACAAGCTCTTTATATTGGATTCAAGTTCTGTTTTTGTACGCCACGAAGGTCAGGTGAAAATTTTATTTGAAACTATAATTATTAGGGCAAAAATTTGGTGGTTTATCAAGCGAAACCCATTGAAACAAGTTCGGATAATTGTAAAGAATATTACTGACAAAATCATAGTCTATAAGATTAAACGTCGGATGATTGAAGAATCACCCATTCCTGGTATGATGCCTGCACCGCAATTTAATGATTTGTTACAATACAAGGCAAAAATGATGACGCAAAAGTATGTCATACATAAAGCGGAAGTTAAAATTTACCTCCTCACAACGACCTCTCACCTCAAATATGGTGGTCTGACTATGTTGTGGGAGCGATTTGCATCGGAAGGTGTGGAACCTTATTACATTTCGTGCTTTCATGATGAGTTGTTTTTGGAGAGTCATATAGATGATGTTGCTCAATGGATGCAAAGAAATTTATAAAATAGAGTAGATAAGTATTTAGAACTAATGGACATTGACAATATCGCTTGGATTCCATTTCAAGAATTATTTCCATTACAGCGTGATGAGGTTTTTCTTTTTTATGGAACTGATTCAATGTTTCGAAGTCTCCCTATAGTTGATTTACTCACTGCCGATGAGATTTTAAGAGCGAATCGATTAATTCATAATCAACAAAGTGTTTGGGTGGCTTCCCATGCTTCACTTCGATTACTTTGTTCGAAAATACTTCGAATAAAACCTCTTGAAATTGTATTTCATCAAACTGAGTTTGGCAAACCGTTTTTGAATGGTTTTCCGTTTCATTTCAACCTCTCGCACAGCAATAACAGCTTCTTGATTGCATTTTCGTTGAAGTCAATTGGTGTTGATATAGAGCCAATTGAGTTGACACAGAATCACTTGGATGTAGTAAATTATGCTTTTTCTGAAGAAGAAAGAATTGTTTGTGAAAACGGCACAAATCAAGAGCAATTTTATGCAATCTGGACTGCAAAAGAGGCTTTTTGTAAGGCAATGGGCGAAGGATTGGTGGATGGATTATCTGAAATGAATGTTGTTGGATTTTCGTCTAACTCTATCAATGATAGTCATTTTAAACACAAGACTTTCTTTTGTCCTAACGGTGAAATGGGGAGTGTAGTTTTCGACTCGTCGACCCGCCACATTCGCTTTTTTCATCTCGTTGATCATCGAACTCTCTGATGATTCACTGTACTGAAAGTGAGAAAAAGAGGTTCTTTAGCTTCTAAATTTCACTTTCATTACCTATTTCAGAATCCAATATTCATCTCAATTCACGAAAAAAAATTACCTTTGTAGCTTTCAGCTTTTGCAAAGGGTTATTTTTATTTATATCACGATGGAAAATATAAATTGGTCAGAATTATCTTTTGGCTATATCAAAACAGATTTAAATGTACGATGTAGTTTCAAAGACGGTGCCTGGGGCGAGTTAGAGTATACAGACTCAGAGTATATGCCCATGCACATTGCCGCTACATGTTTGCACTATGGACAGGAGGCTTTCGAGGGTTTGAAGGCGTTTCGTGGGGCAGATGGAAAGATTCGCATTTTCAGAATGGAAGAGAATGCTAAACGCATGCAAAGTACTTGCGACGGAATTTTGATGGAAAAATTCCCGATAGATAAGTTTTGCGATGCAGTTGTTAGCATTGTCAAGAAAAATGAACGTTTTGTACCTCCTTATGGAAGTGGTGCTTCGCTCTACATTCGTCCATTGTTGATTGGCACGAGCGCTCAAGTAGGAGTGAAGCCTGCCAAAGAATATATGTTTCTTGTTTTTGTTACTCCGGTTGGTCCTTATTTTAAAGAAGGATTTAAGCCTACGCCGGTTGTCATTCTTCGTCAATACGATAGAGCTGCACCGCTTGGTACGGGTAAATATAAGGTTGGGGGAAACTACGCTGCCAGTTTGACCGCAGGTGAAAAGGCTCACGAATTGGGTTATTCTATGGTGTTGTATCTCGATGCGCGTGAAAAGAAATATATTGATGAGTGTGGCCCAGCGAATTTCTTTGGAATCAAGGATAATACCTACATTACGCCCAAATCAGAATCTATTTTGCCTTCTATTACCAACGATAGCTTAATGAAATTGGCTCAATCGATGGGCGTTAAGGTAGAGCAGCGCCCTATGCCTCTGGATGAATTGTCAACTTTAGAAGAGGCTGGTGCATGTGGTACGGCTGCGGTGATTAGCCCAATTCAACGAATAGATGATTTGCAGGAAGGTATTTCGTTTGTATTCTCAAAGGATGGTAAAGCTGGTCCTGTCTCCGAAAAATTATACAATAAATTGCGTGCGATTCAATTGGGTGAAGAGTCAGATGATTTTGGATTTATAACGATAGTGGAGTAAAATAGAGTGCGCCGAATGTGGGTTTATTTTTTCAAACTTACTATTACGGGCGCACTTATTTTTTGAGCTTCTTTTTCAATCAAATCAACAAAATAATCCGAACTTTTGCTTTTTGGATCTTGCATTTCCCACGTTGCATAAACGTTGAAACTGTATTTTCCTGAATATGGTTTTAGTTTTACACACCAACTTTGTATCTCTTTCAAGTCAAAAGACTCAATAAACTCCTTTTTCGGGAAAAGTAAAGAAAGCCCTAGATAATACTCCTTGTTGTAGGTCTGTTTGTCGTGAGTAATCATTAGATGCTCTTGGTTTGCTATTGTTTTCTCTATAGTGGGTTGATTGTTGAAATTCGTCACCATTCCAGTTATTAAATAGCAATCTTTTGGAAGTCTGGCAGTCGTTATTTCACTTTCATAACCTATTTTGCCAGCCCAAATAGTGGTTTTGTGAGAGATGTTTATTTTCCCAAATGGTGTTTCGCAGCCTTTGTATTGAATCACAAACACCGAACGCACAGGACCTTCTGCGAGAATGCGAAACGAAGTCTGATCTATAATTCCTAACGTATCTGTCCTGAGTATTCCCAAGCGATAAAATTTATCTTTGTACAGGAGTCCAATTCCTCCCATTCCGAATGAGTT
>JBAXGL010000039.1:0-15237 GCA_037139375.1 Bacteroidales bacterium
AAGTGCTGTTCGATATCGCTAATCTCTCGAATGTGTGGGTTCAGTTCGATGCTTACGAAAGCGATTTGCCGTTCCTGAAAGTGGGAAATCCGATTTCGTTTAGCTTGCAGGCTTTGCCGGGAGTCAATTTTTCAGCTAAGATAAAGTTCATCGACCCGGTTATCGACGCCGTCACCCGAGTTGCAAAGGTTCGAGTGGAAATCCCAAATTCAACCGGAAAACTCAAACCAGAGATGTTTGCCACTGGTATTGTGGCAGCTCACCTCGACGAATTCAAGGACAAGTTGGTGATTCCTCGTTCCGCTGTGTTGTGGACAGGCAAACGTTCGATTGTGTACGTCAAACAACCCGCTACAGATGAGTTTGTTTTCAAAATGCGCGAGATAGAAATCGGTCCTGCGTTGGGAAATAGCTACGTGGTGCTGAGCGGACTCGAAGAAGGCGAAGAGATTGTGAGCGAAGGCACCTACAATGTCGATGCTTCGGCTCAGTTAGGCGGAAAACCGAGTATGATGAATCATTAGAAACAAAAAATGCGGAAAGTTAACTTCTCCGCATTTTTTATGAGTTTAATGATGTTTTTCTATCTCAGCTTCGTCGGCGTGCATGATTTTATCAGTGTAAGCCAATAGTAGGGCAGAGATGATAAATACAAGGTGTATGCCTATTTGGAGCAATGAGTCTTGGAGCGACACGTTGTGGATATCCACAAACGTCTTCAATAGGTGCACTCCTGAAATGCTCACAAGTGATACGATAAGTTTTATTTTCAACGTACTGGCATTGATTTTACTCAACCAGTCGGGCTTGTCGTCGTGGTCGTTGAACTCTATTTTGCTCACAAAAGTCCAATATCCACCAATGAAAACCACCACCAATAGGTTGATGACCATTGAAATATCGATTAATCCTAAGACTGATAGCATAATGGTATTTTCGTTCAGCGTTGGGAAATCAGTCACCAATATCCACAGCTGTTTCATGAATTTGAGCGCATACATTACCGTTGCCACAATCAGTCCTAAATAAATGGGAAGTTGAATCCATCTACTGAAAAAGATGAATTGCTCAATGGCGTGTTCTATTTTTTTAAGCATAAGAGTTTCTATTTGTTTTTAGAATAACAAAAACTTGCATGTTTTGGTGTATGTCACTCACCGCAATTATACAATTGAAAGCGATTTGCCTTTGTTTTTACCAAACCCTCAACTGTGTTTTTTAAGCTTTTCTTTAATATAAAATAAATCGTACCGAATTTCGACATATTTTTCTACAAATCAATGCCTATAAGGGTTCAATAACATTTAATTAACTATTTTTTATAATACCAAAATAAAGAAGGCTAAAGCAATAACCCATTGCTTTAGCCTTCACCGTTCCGAATATACTATCTCTTACTTTTTAACCGGAATCTCTCTTTTTATGCTTTGGTCGAGTGATATCAACGTTTCGGTAGCAATCACTCCTTTTATTTCTTGAATCTTAGTATTCACCAACTCCATCAAATGCTCGTTGTCTCTTGCATAAAGCTTCACCAACATCGTGTATGGACCAGTCGTGAAGTGACACTCCACAATTTCCGGAATTTTCTCTAACTCCGGATAAACAGTTTTGTACAATGACCCTTTTTCGAGTTTCACCCCGATGTAGGTACATGAGCGATAGCCCAAAACTTTCGGACTAACGGTGTAACCCGAACCTGTAATTACATTCATATCAATCATCCGTTGCACCCTTTGGTGTATGGCTGCACGCGATACGCCACATTCGGCTGCTACATCTTTAAAAGGAATTCGGGCATTGTGAGAGATGATTTCTAATATATGCCTATCCAGTGCGTCAATCTTTTCCATAATGATAATATTGGGGTTTTTACATTTTGCAAGCAAATATAAGTCATATAGTCTAAATATGCAACATATTTTATCAAAAATATCTATTTTTCTGAAAAATTGGATTTCAATGACAAAATGACACTTTAAATATTTGTGCCTAATAATAAAATAGACACCAAAAGAGAGACGGCTAATTGTAAAACATGCAAAAAGGGCAGACATTGCTTACGCAACATCTGCCCTTTCGTATATTTGATTTAAAGACTTACTTCTTTGTACTGTCTCCCTTTGCTGCTTTTTTGTCTGCAAAGCCAGGATTCATCGTGCCCGGTGTGTTCGAAGCTGGTTTTTGTACCTCTTGTTTCAGCACAATTTGATCCGTTGTGTCTTGCACTTTTGGATAGAATGCTGCGGTAAGAATACTCAATGCTAGAATAGCGATTGCCAATCCCCAAGTTGCTTTTTCTAGGAAATCTGTCGTCTTGCGAACACCCATGATTTGGTTAGAAGAAGAAAAACCAGCAGCCAATCCTCCGCCTTTTGAGTTTTGCACCAATACGATGAAAATCATAAAGATAGAAGCTATTAAAATTAAGATGGTAATAAACAGATACATTGTGCTATTCTTTTTTGATGTTAGTAATCAATTTCTCTAAAAATCGAATTTGGTCTGCAAAGTAAATACTTTTTTCCGGATATTTCAAGCTTAATTTACGAATTATTTCAATTGCCTTGTAATAGCGCTTCTGTTTGATGTATATTTTAGCCAGACTCTCGGTCAATAAATCTTCTTCGTTGAGAATATCTGTTTCTTCATCGAGATTTGGAAGTACTGTCAATGGATCGGTCTCTCCTGATAATAACTGCTGCCGCATCGCATCTCCATCGCCCGCAAAAGAGATGAATTCGTCAATTAAATCGTGGTGTTTCAATTTGACGGCATTGTGTAGATCTGCTTCAAACTGCTCATCGACATGGTCGTCGACCAGCAGACTGGCATAATCTTGAGTGGCAAGAGCGATTCGAGCAGCTTTGTGCGTGGGAACAGGCTGTTGCTCGAGCATTTCGGGTGCATAATCCGACAGAAATGAGTCGATAAGCGACAGTGTATCTGGCTTTTCGGGAGAATCAGTCGCTACTCTATGCTCCGAAAAATAGGCAAACACATCATTCCACAACCCCTCAACCACCGACAGATAATAAAACAGCTTGCGACGATCAGAAATATAGACTGCCGATTTTGTCAATTCGGAATAGAAGTTGGGCGATTTTGATAAATAAAGATTTTTTAGATACAAAAAGCGGAGTGGCTGAAAATAGGGATACTGACTGACTGCCGACTCCAACTCTTCGAGGGTATCGGTAGTAAGCAAGTCTGGCTGCTCCATCCATTCATACAAATCTTTAGCTAACATTTTGCGGTTAATCTATTTTATTGGTTTTAAGTATGATGAGTAAACTAGTAGACAAGTAAACATTGGAATCATCATCTTTACTCTCGCAAAAGGATGTTCTCTGCACTACCATTTGCTCTTTGCTCTTTGTTCTTTGCTCTTTAATCTCAAATCTCTCAATCTACCAATTTGCAACACTGGCATTATATATATTGTCTGTCAACTCTTCTACAATGGCTTTAATCAGTTGATCTTGCACCTGCACAAGCGTCTGCGCACTACTGAAATCGCGGAAGGCTGTGAAGGACTGATCGAAACTTTGCTTAGGATCGGCGTTGTTCGTAAACTTCACCCGCACCCGCACCGTCAGTCGTGTTTCTGAGGCGAAAGCATTCTCTTTCACCGCTTGCGGAGTAAGGTCGTAACCCGATATTTCACCTTCGAACTGCAAATCACCACCCTGTTTGATTAGCCTCAACCTCGTTTGCCGTTGAAACATATCGCGCAACCCTTCGGTGAATGTTTGCGAAAGAGGGGCATAAACCAGTGGTGCTTTGATGGGAAAATCGGCTATCGATACGGTTTTCATCTTCGTATAGTCGATAGAGGCTCCGTTGAATTTGTATGCCACGGTGCAGCTATTCGCCAGAATTGAAATGAGAAATAGGAGTATGTATTTTTTCATTCGTTTAAAATCTATTTAATAGGTCACATGAGACTCGCACATGAACATCACCTTGTGTATCAAAATTTGTTTGTCATGCTCGTTTCATTTATCTAATTATTGCCTTTAACCAGTCTAAACATCCAAATCGTACTCTTTGATTTTTCGGTAGAGCGTCCGCAACGAAATTTGAAGTTCATCGGCAGCAAGTTGTCGTTTGCCTTTGTATTTCTCCAAAACTTTGGCAATCACCTCTTTCTCTGCCTCATCCAAGGTGTGCGACTCTTCTTCGTACTCTTCAGTTTCCGCATAATGCACCACATCATCATCCATATCCTGATGATTGAGCTGAATGGTAGGCACTGGCGACCGCTCTACGATGGGCTCGGCAGGTTTATAGACACTGACACCCGACATATCTTTTTCGGCATTTGCCATTATACCGTGCACCAACTGTTTGAGTTCGTGCATCTCTATACGCATATCAAACAGCACTTGGTAGAGGATCTCACGTTCAGAGCCAAAAGTTCGTTCATCAGTGATTTTACCAAACAATGCAGGCAGTCGGGTCGTATCGTGGTTGGGCAAATAGAGTTTGAGCGTCTCCAACGTGATTTCGCGCGACGGCTCGATTATTGATATTTGCTCGGTGATATTTTTCAGTTGACGAATATTGCCAGGGAATCGGTAATTGACCAGCAATTGACGTGCCTCGTCGGTCAGCGAGATAGGCGGCATACGGTATTTCTCAGCAAAGTCGGATGCAAATTTGCGGAACAGCAAGAAGATGTCGTCGCCACGTTCGCGCAAGGGTGGCACAATGATGGGCACCGAATTGAGGCGATAGTAGAGGTCTTCGCGAAAACGACCATCGGCTATGGCTTTCTCCATATTGAGGTTGGTGGCGGCTACGATGCGCACATTGGTTTTCAGCACCTTCGACGAACCGACTTTGATGAATTCGCCCGATTCGAGCACACGCAACAGGCGCGCTTGGGTGGGTAAAGGCAATTCACCCACTTCGTCTAAGAAGATGGTACCGTTGTTTGCCTCTTCGAAATAACCTTTTCGGTCGGAGAGTGCACCGGTGAAAGAGCCTTTTTCGTGACCAAACAGTTCTGAATCAATGGTGCCTTCGGGTATTGCACCGCAGTTGACAGCAATGTAGCTGCCGTGTTTGCGACGACTATTTTGATGAATGATTTGAGGGAAATACTCCTTCCCTACTCCGCTTTCGCCGGTAATGAGCACAGCCAGATCGGTGGGCGCTACCTGCATCGCGATATCAATCGCACGGATCAGTTCGGAAGTAGTGCCGATGATGCCGAAGCGCTGTTTTATCAGTTGAACGTCAGATTTTGCCATAGTTTATAGGGGTTGATGGAAATGAGTGACTAGGGCAGAAGATGCTCTCAGTCTCTGTTTCTTTGGCAAAAATACAAAAAAGAGAGAAACTTCAGCTATTTGGGGGAAGTATTTCGGATATTTTGTGTGGAAATATTTATATATCAGTGGGTTACATTATTTGGTGTTATTTGTATTGGGGCTTACCTTTGACAAGTAAATTTCATAGCGCATATTGTAAGATTACATATGTTTTATGAACGTCTGAATGCATGAGAGATTTATTACTTGCCACAGAAAATAGCATCTGATTTTATAGCGAGAAAAACTATTTTGAGTAGAAATAGTCGTCGTGATGGAAAGAAATTGTACTTTCGTCGAAAATTTGGATGATGTCTCTCGTAATCCAAGTGACTTGATGCACACCTACAACTTTATGAACCTAATAATAGACCAAGGAAATTCGCGGGCAAAGCTGGCACTCTTCAGAGGGACAGAACTGTATAAGCAAGTAACGACGAACGAGGTGAATACTTCTGCGATTAAGCTATTTATTGCGCAAGAACGTATTTCGGGCGTGATGCTCTCTACTGTGAAGAAAATTCCGGCGGTGACACTGAATCATTTGCAAAGTCTGGCCGAAAGGTTTGTGCTTTTGTCGCACACTACCCGACTACCTTTTTCTCTCAATTACCGCACTCCCGAAACGCTGGGCATGGATCGTATTGCCGCTGTAGCTGGTGCTTATTTTGCTCAACCAAAGCGCAATATTCTGGTGATTGACGCTGGTACAGCCATCACCTACGATTTCATCGACTCGAGCGCTGTGTACCGAGGTGGCAACATAGCGCCGGGACTTGAGATGCGACTCCAGGCATTGCATCAAAAGACAGATAAACTGCCGCAGGTGGATAAAAACGGCACTGTGGTGTTGCTGGGTAGCGACACCGAAACCGCCATTCGGTCGGGCGTGGTGCAAGGCATAGTGTTTGAAATAGAAGGGTATATAAAACATTTGTCGGAGGAATGTCCCGATCTTTTAATATTTTTAACGGGAGGTGACACTTTTTACTTTGATAAGCGGCTAAAAAACATCATCTTTGCAGACGAATATCTTGTACTCAAAGGCTTAAACGGAATATTGCAATACAATGCGAAATAGAAAACTACTTATTTTTTGCCTCATCCTCTTGGGGACATCAATCGCCACTGCTCAAACTGCCACTGATTCGCCTTACAGTCGTTATGGATATGGTCAGCTAACGGATCCTTCGTTTGGCGCTGCGCGATCTATGGGTGGTGCTGCAATAGGCATGAGACGAAATAACGAAATTAACCCCACGAACCCTGCCTCCTACTCAACGATTGACTCTACGACGTTCTTAATGGACTTCGCAATTACAGGTCAAAAGGGAATCTTCAGTGAGGGCGTAAACAAAGAGACCAAACCTAACGGAAATATCGATCACATTGCTATTCAATTCCCCATCACAAAAGGCGTTGGTGCAAGTGTCGGAATACTGCCTTATTCACTAGTCGGCTATCAATTTGGGAATACCATCACCAACAATACGCTGGTAAGCACGACCACTTATAGTGGCGAGGGAGGTTTTTCGCAAGCTTATTTGGGATTTGCAGTCAGTCCGATGAAGGGTCTTTCGATAGGAACAAACCTCAATTATCTGTTTGGGACAATCAACCACACTACCATTGTCACAAACACAAGTGGTGCTTTTTCTATCGTGAATATCAATCAACTTCACAGTCGTGGTTTTAAAACCGACTTCGGCGCACAATGGACTAAATCGCTTGGTAAAGAAGAGAATATCTGCATCGGACTTACCTTCACACCCAAAACGAAATTGAGCACAGAGTCGCTCCATATAAAAGCTACTGGCAGTGTGGCTGACACGACAAGAAGTAGCGAAAGCTACGAATTGGCAGCCACCTATGGTTTAGGTGCAGGTTGGCAAATCAACAACAAATGGAGTGTAGCCGCCGATGCCTTGTTTCAGAAATGGAACGACGCCCTCTATTTTGATAGAAAAGACACTCTCAACAACCGTTTTAAATTTGCTGGCGGAGTAGAATTTACACCTAACTTGAATAGCCGTCACTACTACGATCATATCAGATACCGTTTTGGAGGTAATATCTCGAATAATTATCTGAACATCAAGAATCAGAAAATTAGCGAATACGGCGTAAGTGTTGGGCTTGGTCTTCCTTTCAAATCTACCAAATCGATGCTCAACATTACCTTCGATTACTCAAAACTTGCGCCCCAAAATACGGCTTGGGTAAAAGAGGAATATTTGAGACTGACACTCAACCTTACCTTTAATGAGTATTGGTTCTTTAAACGAAAAATAGATTAACCCCATTAACTTGTGCAGCCAAACCGCACAAAGATTGAGAATGAAAATCAACGACATATCCATATCTGCAAGGGCTATTTTTCTAATAGCCCTTCTGTGTCTTTTGTTGCCTTCTTGTAACGAAGAGAAAACGGATACCATAAAATCGTTCAAAAACATCAAACAAATACCAACTCTACGCACCACAAACGTTTCGACATTGATTTCTGATTCGGGCATCACCCGCTATAGACTGGTAGCTGCTGAATGGTCGGTGTTTGACAAAGTAAGTGAGCCGTATTGGTATTTCCCAAAAGGCATATATGTCGAAAAGTTCGACTCAGTATTTCGTATCGAAGCGAGTATAAAAGCAGATACCGCCTATTTCTACGAAGGAAAAAAACTGTGGGTATTGAAGAAAAATGTAAAAATACTAAACCTGCAAGGCGAGAAATTCGAAACTCAGCAGCTATATTGGGATCAATATTTGCAAAAAATGTATTCCGATACTTTTATCAAAATAGAACAACCTAGCCGCATCATCACCGGATTGGGTTTCGAATCGAACGAATCGATGACCCGCTACCAAATTCATAAAACTCAGGGCATTTTTGACATCAGCGATGACAAAACAAACGAATCACAGTAGCCATGAATAATATCACCCTATTTATACTCATAGCGTTGCTTTTATCTGCATTCTTTTCGGGAATGGAGATTGCGTTTGTGTCGTCGAATAAGTTGCGATTCGAATTGGATAAGAAGAAAAACACCCTTTCGGGCATCATCTTAAACCTCTTCTACAACAACTCAGAACAATTCATCTCGACCTTGCTGGTGGGCAACAACATCTCACTAGTTGTGTTCAGTATTCTGATGGCGCAAAGTTTAGAACCTATCATCAGTCTATTCCTCTCAAACGAGTTTTTGATTGTGTTGGTTCAGTCGCTTCTCTCCACCATACTTATACTTTTCACCGGAGAATTTCTGCCTAAAACCATTTTCAGAATCAACCCCAATCGCTCGCTCCGTTTTTTCGCGGTGCCGTTGTATATCGTGTATATTATTCTTTATCCGCTAAGCAAATTTACTGCACTTTGTTCGAAGTCAATCTTGCGTGTGTTTGGTATTAAACTCACAGCCGTAGGCGACAAACGAGTTTTTGGCAAGGTTGATCTTGACTTTTTCATACAACAAAGCATAGACGATTCCCTCGACAATTCGATGGTGGATACTGAGGTGAAGATTTTTCAGAATGCCCTCGACTTCTCAAATATTCGACTCCGCGACTGTATCGTTCCTCGCACAGAGGTTGTGGCCGTAGATTGGGAAGACACAATAGATGACCTGATGAATCTGTTTATCGAAACAGGGTTTTCGAAAATCATTGTTTACAAAGAAAATATGGACAATGTGGTGGGTTATATTCACTCGACGGAGATGTTTAGCAAACCAACCGATTGGCACACAAAGGTGAACCAGATATTGGTGGTGCCCGAAACTATGGCTGCTAATAAGTTGATGAAACTACTCATGCAACAACAAAAAACCATAGCAGCTGTAGTGGATGAGTTTGGCGGCACAGCAGGAATTGTGACACTCGAAGATTTGGTGGAAGAGATTTTTGGAGAGATAGAAGATGAGCACGACACCAACACGTATGTGATGCGAAAACTCAATGACACGGAGTTCATTTTATCTGGAAGGCTCGAAATTGATACGGTTAACGAGAAATTCGACCTCAACATTCCAGAATCGGATGCGTATGCCACTATTGCCGGATTCATTCTCAATCACCACGAACAATTTCCATTGTTGCACGAAACAGTCGACATAGAGGCATTCAGTTTCAAGATATTAAAGATTTCGACCACACGAATTGAGCTTGTGAAGCTAAAAATAAACTAAATATTCATTTTTTTTCAAAGCTTTATTTGTATTCATCGCATTTTTTGTATCTTCGTGCTCTCTCAAAAAAAGAAATTTAAACCAAAACAGTTCAATAATAAATGGCTACATTAGAAAAAATCAGAAGCAAAGCCGGACTTTTAGTAGGAATCATCGGTCTTGCTTTATTCGCATTCATCATCGGTGATTTCTTAAACTCAGGCTCAACATTCTTCCGCAATGCAAAAGACAAGGTGGTAGTTATTGATGGAAAGTCTTTCTCTTCTAAAGAATTTCAGGATAGAATAGAAGAGCTTACCACAGTTTACAAAATGGAAAGCGGACAATCGACATTACCAGAAGAGTATGTTACCAATATCCGTGAGTCAGTTTACGAAGGTTTGGTACGCGAATCATTGATAAACGAACAAGCTGAAAAGGCAGGGTTGACTGTTTCATCAGACGAAATGAGCGATTTGATTCAAGGTGAACATGTATCACCAGTGATCCAACGCCTACGTATGTTTGCCAACCCCAACACCGGAATGTTTGACAAATCTGTTTTGTACAACTTCTTGAAAGTGGTGAATGGTGAGTCGAATCAAAAATACACGGCCGAACAAGCTCAACAAATCGTTGAACTGAAAAAATATTGGGCGTATTGGGTAAAAACCATTAAACAACAAAAACTGGAAGAGAAATACAGTATGCTACTCAGCAAATCTGTTGGTCCGAACTCTTTAGAAGCAAAATCTGCCTTCGAAGGAACTCAAAAAAGTGTGGATTTCTTATATGCTGTTCAACCTTATTTCACGGTATCCGACAGCAGCATTGAGGTTTCTAAGAGCGATCTAAGCGAGCTTTACAATAAACGCAAAGAAAGCTTTAAACAAAACGAAACCCGTTCGGTAAAATATATTTCTATCGCTATTACACCTAGCCAAGCTGACCTCCAAGATGCTGCCACAAAAATTAATGCAGTAAAACAAGAGTTTAGCACGACTTCGAATGTAGCCGATGTGGTCAATGAAAATTCAGATGCACAATACAGCGATGTTTACTCGGCTATCAGATCTCTTCCGGCAACAGTGAAAACATTTGCAACAAACGGACAAGTCGGCGAAGTTTATGGTCCTGTATTGGAGAAAAACGTATATCAAATGTACCGAATTATGAGTAAAATATCGGCTCCTGATTCAGTGAAAGCAAGACATATCTTGATTCCACTTTCGGATGAAGCAAAAAGCAAAGCACAGTCTGATAGCATTCTTGATGTATTGAAAAAAGGTGGAGATTTTGCTGCACTATCTGCCCGATTCTCGGCAGCTCAAAATGCTAAAGCAGGAGGGGAATTTGGTTGGTTCAACGAAGAAGCCGCTGCAAAAGGTCTGGGTGTAGAGTTTAAAGATGCTTGTTTCAACACCCCTGTAAATGGATTTGCCAAGGTGAAAACAATGTATGGCTACGAAATCATTCAGGTAACAAACAAAACTGCCCCTGTCGCTAAGGTGAAAATTGCTTCTATCGTAAATGAAGTGATTGCCAGCAAAAAGACGACTGGTGACATCTACAGCAACTTGAGTCAGTATATCATTCAAAATAATAAGCCATCGACTTTTGAAGAAAACGCAGCGAAAAGCAAATTTACAGTGTTGAGCAATCCAACCGTAAATACAAACGATTACAATTTAGGCGACATCAAAAACGCGCGAAATGTAATTCATTGGATTTTCAATGCATCGAAAGGCGAAGTATCAACCATTTTCGAAATCGGAAACAATCAATTAGTCGTTGCCGCTTTGTTAGATGTTGTGAAGAAAGGATACACTCCAATAGAAAATTTACAAGATCGTTTGAAAGCAGAAATCATCACCAACAAAAAAGCTGAAAAGATTATTGCTGACCTAAAAGCTAAAAATATCACTTCACTTGGTGGATTTGCACAAGCCATGAAAAGCCGTATTGATACTGCCAAACTTGTTGGTTTCAGCACTATGCAAATCTCAAGCTTAGGCAACGAACCTGCCCTTTGTGGTATTGCGCCATACAGTACGAAAGGCAAACTGACAGGTCCTATAAAAGGTAAAAATGGAGTTTATGTGTTAGCTGTCACCAACGAAGTGACTAACAATCGAAAATTTGATGCAAAAGCAGAAATCAATAATCTGAAAGGAAACTATATGTATCGTTTGATGTATCAGATGATGGAAACGTTGAAAAAAGATGCCAACATCGAAGACAACCGCATCCGATTCTATTGATCATCAGATAAAACAAAACTTCAAGAGAGGGTGTTTCGGATATTCGAAACACCCTCTCTGCGTTTACAACAAGGTGTTCGAATTCTATTTTCAGAAAAACTTCGTACCTTTGTTTCTTCAAGATTGGGAACAATTATATATCCATAATGACGAAAGAACCACTTTTAGGCAAAACGCTTGCCGAATTGACCGATATAATTCAAACATTGGGGCTACCAAAATTCACTGCCAAGCAAATATGTGAATGGCTCTACCACCAAAAGATAATCCATATCGACGATATGACTAATCTTTCACTGAAGACCCGTGAACTGCTCAACGAAAAATACGAGATAGGAAACTCTGCTCCTGTATCGTTTCAAAAATCGAAAGACGGAACGGTGAAATATCTGTTTCAAACCCCTAAACAGCAATATATTGAAACCGTTTTCATTCCCGACAAAGAGCGTTCAACGCTATGTGTTTCGTCGCAAGTGGGTTGCAAGATGAATTGCCTTTTCTGTATGACCGGCAAACAAGGGTTCAATGGGCACTTAACTGCCAACGAAATAATCAATCAGATTCAATTCGTACCTCAAAACGATGAGCTTACAAACCTTGTCTTCATGGGTATGGGCGAACCACTCGACAATCCTGACGAGGTATTTAAAGTTTTGGAAATTCTTACTCAGCCCTGGGGATATGGTTGGAGTCCGAAGCGCATCACGGTTTCTACCATTGGAGCTAAGAAAGGACTAGAACGTTTTCTGAACGAAAGCACCTGTCATTTAGCCGTAAGCCTGCATTCTCCTTTCCCTGCAGAGCGTTTGTCGATTATGCCTGTAGAAAAGGCTTTTCCAGCTAAAGAATTGATTGAATTATTGAAGAACTACGATTTCTCGAAACAGCGCCGACTGTCTTTCGAGTACATCATGTTCAAAGGGTTGAACGACTCTATTTTTCACGCCAAGGAATTACTTAAAATTCTGAAAGGACTCGATTGTCGTATCAATTTAATTCGCTTTCACGCCATTCCAAATATTCCTTTGCAAAGTTCAGACAACCAAACCATGACCGAATTTCGCGATTATCTTAATCAAAAAGGCATCACCACCACCATTCGCTCCTCGCGAGGAGAAGATATTTTTGCTGCTTGTGGAATGCTTTCTTCTACAAAAGAAAAAAAGGATGCAGGCATCGCCGAGTAATTCATAAAAAAGTTGTAATTTAGTGTACTCAATCATAGCTTAAAATAGATATTATGTCAGAGAAAAAAATAAAAGTGGGTATTACCCAAGGAGATATAAACGGAATCGGATACGAAGTATTATTGAAGGTTATTTCTAATCCGGCCATTCTTGAGATTTGTACGCCTATTATTTATGGTTCTCCCAAAGTGATGGGATATCACCGCAAAACACTCGATTTAACCAGTTTCAACTATAGCATCATCCACTCGGCAAGTGAAGCGGCAGACAACCGTATCAATATTGTCAATTGTGGTGATGAAGAAACCAAAGTAGAACTAGGTAAACCAACACAAGCTTCTGGCGAAGCAGCATTAGCATCGTTATCAAAAGCCACAGAGGAGTACGAGAAAAAACTCTTTGACGTTTTGGTAACATCTCCAATCAATAAAAAAGCGACTCAGTCAGACACATTTAAATTTCCCGGACACACCGAATACCTCGAAGAGCGACTTGGCAACGGACAAAAAGCGATGATGATTCTCATCAAAGACAGTTTGCGCGTAGCGTTGGTGACAGGACATATCCCCATTTCGTCTGTAGCCACGGCTATAACCAAAGAAAGTCTTGTAAACAAGATAAAAGCTTTTAGTAAAACATTGTCGATGGATTTTGGGATTCAGAAACCTCGCATTGCCGTTTTGGGTCTCAATCCTCATGCAGGCGACGCAGGAGTGATTGGTAACGAAGAGATCGAAACCATTATCCCAGCTTTAAAAGAGACGCAAGAAAAAGGATTATTGACTTTCGGACCGTATCCCGCTGATGGATTCTTTGGGTCAGGTCAGTTTACTAAATTTGATGGTGTACTCGCTATGTATCACGACCAAGGTTTAGCACCGTTCAAAACCATTGCAATGGACTTAGGAGTTAACTACACGGCTGGATTGCCTGTCATTCGCACATCACCAGCACATGGCACAGCGTACGACATTGCAGGAAAAAATATCGCGTCTGAAGAATCATTTCTACAGGCACTTTATATGGCAATAGATGTCTCCCGAGCACGAATCCGATACAACGAAGCTCGTGTTAATCCCTTGCGTAAGCAGTATTTCGAGAAAGGTAGCGACAACGAAAAATTGAACTTGAAAGAAGAACAAGCGGATTAATATTCGATCATCAAATATCTTTTTTGCACAAACAATGCATCACATCGAAAACGATAAAAAATACAATGGGCTGACTGTCAACAAAGGAATTCCACAACCACCAAGCATCAATCCATATTTAGATAAACATCGTCAGCGTAAAAAGCATTTTACACCTAACGAATACATCGAAGGAATTCTCAAAGGCGATATTACGCTGCTGAGTCAAGCCGTCACGCTGGTAGAAAGCGCCAAAGTGGAGCACAACCAATTGGCACAAGAAATCATAGAGAAATGTTTGCCTCATGCGGGGAACTCAATAAGAATAGGCATTACGGGTGTCCCTGGTGCAGGGAAAAGCACGTCCATTGATACATTCGGAATGCTGCTATTGAGTCAAGGAAAGAAATTAGCTGTTCTAGCCATCGACCCAAGTAGCGAACGTTCGAAAGGCAGCATTTTAGGAGATAAAACCCGCATGGAGCAGTTGTCTGTTCAGAAAAATGCGTTTATTCGACCTTCGCCTGCAGCGGGCTCTTTGGGTGGAGTGGCGCGCAAAACACGCGAAACAATTATCCTTTGCGAAGCGGCAGGATTCGATACCATATTTGTAGAGACTGTCGGCGTTGGTCAATCAGAAACTGCCGTTCATTCGATGGTCGATTTCTTTATGTTGCTGCAAGTCCCTGGCACAGGAGATGAACTTCAAGGCATCAAACGTGGAATTATGGAGTTGGCAGATGGCATCGTGATAAACAAGGCCGATGGAAGCAATATTGAAAAGGCACAATTGGCTCAAGCACAATACCGAAATGCATTGCATCTCTTTCCGTCACCACCTTCAGATTGGACACCCAAAGTGCTTACCTATTCTGGATATTACAACATAGGTGTCCCTGAGATATGGGAAATGGTGTATGAATACATATCGTTTACCAAAAATAACGGGTACTTTGATCAAAGACGTAAAGAGCAAGCGAAATACTGGATGTACGAAACCATCAACGAACAGCTGAAAAATCATTTCTTCAAGAATCACACGATTGAAGGCAAACTTAAACAAATGGAAGAGAAGGTACTAAAGGGTGAAGTAAGCTCATTTGTAGCGGCAAAGAAAATGCTAGACGACTATTTCGAGAAGATATTCTAAGAATGATAGGTTATAATAAACCACTGTA
>JBAXGL010000040.1:0-15194 GCA_037139375.1 Bacteroidales bacterium
GAATTCGAAATAAAGAGAGAAGATTGGGTAAAATAGGAAAGTCCCCAGTGTAAATCATATCTTAAAACAAAAGCACTTACATAAATTGTAAGTGCTTTTTTGATTATTTGAGTAATTCAGCCCGAAATATTCTTTTCCGAAGTATTTCTACAAAAAAAGCTTCCTGAAAATTTCAGGAAGCTTTTCGAATTATAAATATGTAATTATACTCTTTTTTCTTTAATTCTGGCTTTTTTACCTGTAAGTGCACGTAAATAATAAAGTTTAGCACGACGTACTTTACCTACTTTATTTACTGTAATACTTTCAATAAACGGAGAATTAACAGGGAAAATACGTTCAACACCTACGTTGTTTGAAATTTTACGAACAGTCATTCTTTTGTTGACTCCGTGACCAGAGATGCGAATAACATCACCACGATAATCTTGAATACGCTCTTTACTTCCTTCTTTGATTCGATAAGACACAGTAATCGTGTCGCCACTTTTGAATTTTGGAACTTGTACTCCTGTTTCGAAGGCTTGTTCGGCAATTTTGATAAAATCCATTTCTTTTGTATTTAAAATGTTCAATAAAACGCAATATTCACAGGCAACTCTATTCCTGTCAGAGATTACGAAAAGCGGTGCAAAATTAGCAATATTTTCCTTTTAAACCAAATATTTACAACACATTTAATGCTAAGATATAATATTATGTAAGGTTAATAGCGACAAGAAGTCAATAAAGCGACTTTCCGTTATAAAAATCGAGCAACTTACAGCGGAAAATCAAATCGTATTTTGCCTGAACCTGATCAGATAATGACTTCAACTTGCGGTTGTTGCTGTCATTAAACTCAAAAGAAGTTGATTTTCCGGCATCAAACTTTTCTTTGGCAAATTTAAATGCAAGTTCAGATGCTTCTACTGATTTTTGTGCGGAACGATATTTATCGCGAGCAGCCACAGCATTATAATAAGCCTGTTGCACATCTTTAAGCATACTTTTGCGTGTAGTTTCGAGATTGAGTTTTTTTACTTGAATATCAATTTGAGCCAATTTCACTTTATTTTGGGTATCAAAACGATTAAAAATCGGTATATTTAAAGACAAACCCAACACGCTACGCCCATTCTGACTGAATTGATCTCCAAACGCAGGATTTGTTGAACCAGTTGGCAAATTAAAACTGTAATAATAACCATTTGAATAGGTTGCGCCCAAATTTACAGTTGGATAATAACCAGATCGCGCAATTTCTAGATTTCTTTTACCTTCTTCTATTCGGTATTCCGCTGATTTCATCGCTGGACGATTACCCAATGCATAATTGAATGTTTGTGCTACATCAGCTAAATTAACAATCCCATCTACTAAAAGACTATCAGAAATTGAGGAATCAACATCAAAACCTTCTATTTTTTCAATTTCCAGCAATTGCGCCAAATCCACCAACGATAGCTTTAAGGCAGAGTTCGTACGTGTAACTTCACTCTCATCTCGAGCATTAGTTGCACGAGTATCGTACAATTCGGATTGAGGCAATTTCCCAGCATTCACAAGAATTTCGGCACGCGCCATCTGTTCTTTGCTTAATTTTGCCTGATCTTTTGCCACTTGATACAACTCCCGATTATAAACCACTTGCAAAAAAGCCGAAGAAACATACAATGCAATATCCTCTCGCGCTTTGTCTAAGTCTGCCAAAATAGCTTTCAGATTAAACTGATTCGCTTCAATCTGATTGGCAATACGAAACCCTGTGAAAATTGGCATTGTCGATTGAAGAGAAATGTCGGTATTTGCTGTATTCTGAAAGGAATTCAATCCATCGCGAGAAGTAGAACGCCCAATATTCTGATTTGCACTTGCATTCAAATCTGGCAAACGACTCTTTTTTGTGGTATTGAGTTGAATTTCAGCAGACTCCTTCTCCAACAGCTTCTGGCGCACTTGAATATTGTTTTTCATACCATGTTCGATGCACTGCCGTAGTGTCCACGATTGTTGAGCACTGACTGTAATGGAACAAATCACACAAGCTACAATTATTAATATTCTCATAATCAAATTTTTACATCACATTAATCAATAATTACCGCTTCACCTCTTTAATCTTTTCAACCTTATTTCCACGCAGACGGTCCTTTATTTTAACTCCTGAAACAACCTCAATAGAAATGCCATCAGACATTCCAACCTTCACAAATTTACGGTTAAACGCCTGAGCTGGCTTTTCGGCTGTAAGCACATTTACAAATGCCGAATCGTTGCTAAATTCGACGGTATTCTCAGGGATAGTCAAGACTTTATCTTTCTTACCCAGGATAATTTCGGCATTTGCACTATATCCAGCGCGTACAAAAACCGAATCAGGAATTTTAGCAGCAGCTTTAATTTCGAAAAGTATTGCACCATTTTCTTCTACTCCTTTTGGCGAAACATACTCCAAGACGGCTTGAAATTTTTTGTCCTGAAGTGCACCAACAGTCAAAGTAATTGGCATTCCTTTATTCACACGCCCCACCTCAGTTTCATCAATCTTGCCTCTAAAAATCATATCATTCATATTAGCAATAGAAGCAATAGTTGTACCTTCGTTAAAATTATTTGATTGAATCACAGAACTACCCACCTTCACAGGCACATCAAGAATCATTCCCGAAATTGTAGCTTTTATCTGTGTAGTACTATAGGTGGAAGAACGACTCGAAATGCCTTCACGAACGATAAGTAAAGACTCTTTTGCATTTTCCAACTCTTCAATCGTTTTTTTGTAATTGGCATCAGTCTTTTCAAATTCATCTTTCGACACTACACCTTTTTTATAAAGCATCGATTGCCTGTCAAAATCTGATTTCGCTTGATCAAGAGAAATTTTTGCAACATTCACACGCGACTCAGCAGATGTGAGTTGACCCATCTCCGGAATGACCTTTACTTTTGCCAAAACTTCACCCGCCTTCACCATCTGACCGGCTTGTTTATATAACACCTCTATAATACCAGAAATTTTAGGTTTTATCAGGACTTCATCACGAGGCTCTACTTTACCAGTCGCCACAGTTTTTTTCTCTATTTTCCCTAATACAGGTGAAACAAGTTCATAAACAGGAACTTCTGGTTGCGATTTTTTCCAAAGAAAAACAAAGGTGCCAATTACCACAACACCAATAATCACAAACATCACAATACGCATAATCTTTTTCATAATTCTATTTAATATTTTTTTAAAAACACTTACTCTTCACGAATAGCATCAATAGCTTTAATTTGCAAAGCACGCCAAGCAGGTATCAATCCAGCGATAACACCCGCAATAACCAATATTATCAATGCTGACACTGCAACACCAAAACTTACTTGTGGATGCGAAAAAAAAGTACCCTCTTGTGTATTGGTTCGAGCAGCAGTCAAAATAGTATCAACCATAGCCAAAACACCAACTCCTGCACATAATCCCAATACCCCAGAAATTAAAGTCAACAAGAGGCTTTCACTAATGATTTGCTGTATAATGGCACGTGGTCTTGCACCCAAAGCGCGACGCACACCAATCTCTTTGGTTCGCTCTCGAACTGTTACCATCATAATATTACTCACTCCAACTACGCCTGCGAATAGAGTTCCAAGTCCAACTATCCATATAAGAATCGATATTCCCAAAAAAAGATAATGAAACATCGTAAATTGCTTTTCAACATTAGCACTATTTACAGCTTGTGCATCATTTGGAGAGATACTGTGTTGTAGTTTCAATACCCTTTTAATCTCATCTTCTATTAAACTTATTTTGTAGTCATCTTGAGCTGTAATTGCCAGTAAATGAACCACATCACCATAATTATAGGCTTGCTGCATGGTAGTTTCAGGCAATATTACACTCTCTTCCATTGGACCGTTTATACCTATCATCGTAATTGGATTTATGACTCCAACTACAATGTAGTACATTCCATTTACCTTAATCATTTCACCCACAGGACTTGCACCTTTCTGAAACAACTCTTCATATACTCTTCTACCAATAACGGCAACCTTACGCTTCAATCGTATATCAATTTCATTTATATATCGACCGTACATAATCTGTTGATGATCAATTTTATCATAGACTGGATAAAACCCTTTCACATAATAAGAACCACTTTTTTCTTTATAAACAGTATTCTTGGGAGAATTACCACCAAAAACCATTGGTGTAATGTATTTGATTTGCGGGATTTTTTGGCGAATGATTTCTATATCACCATTTTTCATATTCCAATTCCGACCTTTGCGAAAACCTTTATAGGGTTCTGATGTCACATTTGTCCAGAAAAAGCATGAATTTGTAGAAAAGCCGCGGATGCCTTCCATTATGCCATTTTCGAGACCTATTCCTGAGCCTGTCATCACGACAAGCATAAATATTCCCCAGAAAACGCCAAAAGCAGTCAACACGCTACGCATCTTATTTCGCGTAATGGTTATCCAAATCTCTTGCCAACGGTCTAAATCAAACATCTCTTTCTGTTTACGTTTACAAATGTAGAAAAAGAAATGTATAAATAAACAGCAGCGTGTTTAATTATAGCTAAATACTAACGAAAAATACAAAAAAAATCCCTACCGAAAAATTTCGGTAGGGAAATGAAATAAGATTAAACTTAATCCTATGCTTATAACTAAAGTTATTCAGCGGCAGGAGTTTCGTCAACAATAGGAGTTTCAACCACTGGTGCAACTTCAGCAACTGGTGCCTCTTCCACAACAGGAGCTACTTCTTCATTGATAGGAGCAATTATTTCATTGATAGGAGCAACTACTTCAGTTACTGAAGGAATTACCTCTTCAACTACTGCAGGAACCTCAACAGCGGGAGTCTCAACGACTTCAACTACCGGAGCAGCTACAAATCTCTTTGCCGCCAATGCTTCAGCTTTAGTTTTATTTACCTCTTTTTCAGCAAGAAGACGTTTTGCAGCATCTTTCTTAGCAGCATCTGTTAATTTAGATTTTGCACCTAAGAGAGACGTTTGTTTACTTTCAGACCATTTGCCAAAACGAACATCTGCCTCTTCTGCAGTGAATGCACCTTTTTTCACACCACCATCAAGGTGTTTTTTCAATAAAACACCTTCTTTAGAAAGAAGATTGCGTGCTGTGTCGGTTGGTTGCGCACCGGTTTGTAGCCAATACAAAGCTCTTTCGAAATTCAAATCTATTGTAGCAGGATTTGTATTCGGGTTATAAGAACCGATCCTTTCAATAAACTTTCCATCTCGTGGAGCCCTGCTGTCAGCAACTACAACTTGATAGAACGCATAACCTTTGCGTCCGAATCTTTGTAATCTGATTTTTGTTGCCATTAGTCTTTTGTTTAAATGAATTAATAAAATGCTTTAATATTAGCGGGTGCAAAGATACAATATTTTTTTGAAAGTACAAATTCAATAACATTTTCCTGTAACAGTTTTACGCTAGTATTTTCATACAGTCTTCATGTGCTCTAAATTTGACTTCAAATAATCTCACTAGCTAAATAAATAGAAGACTAAACATCGAAGTAATACATAATAAAATACTAGAAATATACTCTTCAAACAGACAAGCCTGACGATTAATTAATAATTATTATCACAACAAATGATACAACCTAAATAAATTCTATTTATATTAGCTGCTCATTTGGTAAAGTCAATAAAAATGCAGAATTTACGCAATTAAAAATTATCAAAACTAAGACAAATTGACGTTTTTATCACTATTTATGACACCATAACTGAAAAAATAGAGTTTTGTATTTATCTTTTCTCTTGAAAATAAATGATACATGTCAAAACCAAAAAAACATAGACAGAATACTCAATTTATATTATAATTATTAACACCAAACCAACCCTTAAGCTTATGAAAGAGATGAAAGAAGGAGATGAAATTGTAAAGAAAAAGCGGATTAGGAGAAGCAAAGGCTACATCAACATTGAAATTATGAAAGCCGTTTCTGCGGTAATCGGTGAACAAGGGTTCGCCAATCTTGGAATTAACTCAGTTGCTATTGAAGCAAAAGTAGAAAAACCGTTTATTTATCGGAACTTCGGCACTTTTGACAAAGTACTTGAACAGTACATCTTGAAAAATGACTACTGGATGAAATTCATTATGGAACGTGCGTTAGACGGAAAAGTCAATGACGCTGGAAATATTGATGTGCCAAGTTTGTATCCAAGTATCCTTACCGAACTGTACAAAACAATGGATGAAAGTCGCGACTTCCGCAATTTAATTTTGTGGGAAGTATATGAAGATTCTTCATTCATTCGCAAAATAGCTAATCGTCGCGAAACAGAGACCAAAGAAGAAATTGCTTTGTTGACAAACTACTTTAGCCAAACCAAAGTTGATATTGCGGCAATTACGGCCCTTTTAATTTCTGGTGTTTACTACACTGTATTACACAAAGACATTTCAACTTTCTGCGGAATTGACTTCAAGACAAAAGAAGGCAAGAAGAGAATGAATGAATCACTCAAGTACATTTCTAGTCTTATTTTCGAACAAGCAAGTACTCAAAAACGTATTGTAAAAAATATGTTAAACAAAGGCTTAGAAACTAGTTTAATTGCAGAATTAACAGAAACATCTGTTGCTTACGTTGAGCAAGTAGCTAAAGACGTGTAAATAAAAATAATTAAGCCAATATTTTTTTTTGAGATTTGGTTTAAATTCTATTTTTTGACTGAAGGCCGCTTAAGAATAATTCTTAAGCGGCCTTCTTTTTGTAAAAAGAATCAAACTTTTGTGTTTAATTATATTTAACCATAGTCACTCATAGTATATAAACATATATTTATATATTTGCAGTCTAATTCAGAAAAAAAATGAACGACTGTATCAGCAAAGAAGAACTAGAATATGTTGCCTATATATTGAAAGCATTATCCAACGTAAATCGTTTGATGATTTTGACAATTTTAGCCAAAAACAGCGAAATGAATGTCTCTGATATTTGCGCCGAACTAAAATGCACCCAACCTCTTATCTCGCACCATTTGACGGATATGCAGGCAAAAGGTATCCTCAAGATGCGCCGTGAAGGTAGAAACATCCACTATTCACTTGAGAATCAACGTGTAATCGACATTATCCGTTGCATTTCGGACTGTAAAAAGTAAAAATTTTTACTAATAATATAAATACATATTTATACATATACATTATGCATACAAAACTCAAACAGCAGCTCCGTTGGATAATGGCAGTTGTAGGCGCAATCGGAGGGTTCTTGTATTGGCGATATATTGGATGCCTTTCGGGACATTGTCCGTTACAGCAAAACTGGCTACTATCAGCACTTTGGGGCGGTTCAATAGGCTTCCTGTTGGGAGATATGTTTCATACAAAGAAGGATAAATCTGACAACAACAACAACAACAACAACAACAACAACAACAACAACAACAACAACAACTAAAGAGAACATCAAAATGAATAGCTTTGAAGAGATAATCAATTCGAACAAACCAGTGTTAGTAGATTTTTCGGCCGAATGGTGCGGGCCTTGCAAAATGATGAAACCGATACTCGAAGAATTGAAGAAATTAGTAGGTGATGATGCCAAAATTCTGAAAGTAGATGTCGATCAAAATCCGAGTGTATCGATTGCATACCTCATACAATCGGTGCCTACCTTAATACTTTTCAAAGAAGGCCAACCGGTTTTTCGTCAGTCAGGCGTGTTGTCGGCTTCTCAATTGAAAGTCATCATCGACCAACACAGTTAATAGGCTTTTTTAAGCCTCAATAATCTGCGAGTTGAGTAGAATCAATTATTTTTGTAAGGTAGAACAACTTATTAATTCACATTCATAATTTAACATCTAAAAGAAATGAAAAAGATACTTCTTGCATCGTTGATAGTACTGCTTTTTGCGCAATGCAGTCAAGCGGGAAACAAATCGACAACCGAAACCCAAACAGCTGACGTAGCAGGCAGCAAACACATCACACGCAGCGAGTTCCTCACAAAAGTATTCGACTATACGAAAGATTCGAAAGAGATGAATTTTCTGGGCAAGAAGCCTGTTATTGTGGACTTTTATGCCACATGGTGCGGTCCCTGTCGTCAACTGTCGCCCCTACTCGAAGAGCTAGCGGTAGAATACAAAGGCAAAATTGACGTATATAAAATTGACACCGACAAAGAGAAACAATTGGCCCAAGAACTTGGCATTCAGGCTCTTCCAACTGTTGTATTCTTCCCAACAAAGGGTAAACCGATTGCTATTCAGGGTTTCCGCCCAAAAGAGGATTTGAAGAAAATTATTGATACACAACTTTTGAAATAATATTTACACTAGATGGAGCAGAGATGTTCCATCTTTTTTATACATAAACGCAATATGACAGATAATTTTGCTACCAAAGCAGCTGATTGGGACAACAATAACCCACGCATGGTGATGATTCAGAAATTTATTTCTGAAATTGAGACAAGAGGAACAATCAACGACCAAACACATCTACTCGATTTTGGTTGTGGCACAGGTTTAGTTGGTCTTCACTTTGTAGAAAAAGTAGGAAAACTTACGTTGGTGGATAATTCTCCAGCTATGATTGAGGTGCTTCGTACTAAGATTATTGAAAACAGTTATACGAACACTGAAGTCGTAGAAGGCACAATTGAAGATTCTTTAGAAAAAGAGAGTATAACCCTGATTGTTGCTTCGATGTCGGTACATCATGTCGATGATATTCCTCATTTAATTAACCACTTCCACAAACGATTGGCGAAAAATGGCAAAGTAATCATCAGTGATTTATACAAAGAAGATGGCAGTTTCCATTTCCCAGATGTTGTACCACAAAATGGGTTTGATATGGACACACTTCAATCTCAATTTGCGGAGGCTGATTTCACAGTCGAACACATCAGTAACTATCACACCATGAATCGTGAAATTTCGACGGGTGAAAAGAAATCGTTTCCTTTATTTGTATTAGTGGCCCGCAAAAACTAATTATTTAGCACCAAAAACTACTTCGTCGACCGTGTAATTCAAAAAGCGATTGAAGGGTAACATCAGTTTTATCAACCGTGCCAATTCTGTCAACGAATCGTCGCGCAAGAAAATGTCGTCTGTAACGTCGGCTTCCACGCAGTAGTTTTTGGGCTTCAACCACTCAGCATATTCAAAATCTTTTGGGAATCCGGCAGGCATGTTTTTCAACTTTTCGCCAAGCAGCTCTTTGTAGTGCGCAGCAAATTCTGGGTTTTGCATAATTTCGGCAAACTCATCCACATTTTCGTAAACACTTTTGCGCAGTGCTTTCAGCACATTGGGATCGGGACACCAAACGCCACCGGCTACAACTGCTTCACCCGGTTGAACATGAATATAATAACCGCCACGTGGGCTTTTTCGACCACCGCCCGAGCAAATATACGCAGAATAGTAGGGTTTATAGGGTGTTTTATCGTTCGAAAAACGAGTATCGCGATAGATTCTGAAAATACAATCTTTCGCTTGTACCCCTTTTACCTCTTCGTCGAACAGTGCAATTTCTACAATTAGCTTCTCGACATAGTTCTCGAAAATCTTTTTTGTGCGGTCGTATTCAGCTTTATGTTCAGCAAACCACTCGCGATTGTTGTTCTCATTCAGTGCGATGAGGAACGGAAAAACCTCTTTTAGATTCATATTCAGTCTATTTGGATTATTTAATACAACAACTACAAAACTATATAGTTTGTTCAATTGTTTCTCTATTGACAGAATAAAAATCATCAATTTCAAACAATTCATTAGGAAATTCCCGAAATTCTGACTAATATTGCAGCACTTTTCAAAAACAAAGCTATGATACGTTCTACTGAATATACGACCATTTTCACGATCACCCCTTGGGGGGTTCAGTAATTCTGCGTAATAGCACAGCCAATCAAAATAGTATACTTACAATCGGTAAGTTGCCCCTCAGCGGTGCAACACATTATTCACGACCGATATTTAGCTTTTGCCATCAGGCAGGAGAAAAGTGATTTCAATAAAATATAATCGTTGAAAAATATGAAGGTATTAAAATTCGGAGGAACATCTGTAGGCTCAGTAGAGAGCATCCGAAGCGTCAAAAAAATCGTTGAAAGCCGTAAAGAACCTGTCATCGTGGTGGTATCCGCATTGGGTGGAATCACCGACCAATTGCTCAAAACGGCCAAACTGGCAGTGAGCGGCGACAAATTATATAAAGAAGAGTTAGATATCATTGTCAACCGGCATTTGCAGATAATCGAAGCGGTGGTGCTTCCTACCAAAAAGGAAGAGACGCTTGCCAAAGTGAACGAACTGCTCGACGAACTGACAAACATATATAAAGGTGTATGCCTTATTCGCGACCTCTCGGCTAAAACCAACGACCTGATTGTGAGCTACGGCGAGCGCATTTCGTCAGTGATTGTGGCGCACGCCATCGAAGGTGCTAAACGCTACGATGCACGCGAATTTATCAAAACCGAAACGCAGTTTGGCAAACACAACTGCGATTTTGCTGTAACGAACAAACTCATTCAGGATGCATTTGGTGAGTTGCCGAATATTGCTTTAGTTCCTGGTTTTATTTCTTCTGATTTTGCCTCAGGAGAAACCACCAACCTCGGTAGAGGTGGCTCCGACTACACCGCAGCGATTATAGCGGCAGCACTGAATGCCGAAATTCTCGAAATTTGGACAGACGTTGACGGGTTTCTCACAGCTGATCCACGCATCATCAATAACGCATATGTGATTGATAAATTAAGCTACGTGGAGGCTATGGAGTTGTGTAACTTCGGTGCAAAGGTGATTTATCCGCCAACCATCTATCCTATTTATCACAAAAATATCCCGATTGTTATCAAGAACACTTTCAATCCTGATGCGCCCGGCACTTTTATAACCCGCGATAAAGTAAGCGACGAGAAGAAAGCCATCAAAGGGATGTCGTCTATCAACGATGCATGTCTGATTACCGTACAAGGATTGGGAATGGTAGGCGTGATTGGTGTCAACCACCGCATCTTCCGCGAATTGGCTCGTTCGGGTGTGAGCGTGTTCTTGGTTTCGCAAGCTTCATCTGAAAACACAACCTCTATTGGGGTAAAAAACACAGATGCTGATCTCGCTGTAAAAGTATTGAAAGAAGAATTCAAACACGAAATAGCGATTGGTGAAATCAACGACATCAAAGCTGAAAAAGATTTGGCATGTGTCGCCATCGTGGGTGAAAATATGAAACACACTCCGGGTATTGCCGGAAAGTTGTTTGGTACGCTCGGTCGCAACGGTATCAACGTAATTGCTTGCGCACAAGGAGCGTCAGAAACTAACATCTCATTTGTCATTCGCCTCGACAGCCTCAAAAAGGCGCTGAGTGTGATTCACGACAGCTTTTTCTTGTCAGATTATCAAGTACTTAATGTATTTGTGGCTGGTGTGGGTCTGGTAGGTGGCAATTTGTTGGAACAAATACAGAAACAACAACCGAAACTGCTAAAAGAGAAATCATTAAAACTAAATCTAGTTGGTCTTACAAATTCAAGACATTCGTTGCTAAACCGTGAAGGAATTAATCTCGACAACTACAAGGAAGAGTTGACAAAATCTAATATTTTAGCATCGCCAAAAGCAATTTTGAATGCCATTATTGAAATGAACATCTTCAACGCTGTGTTTGTTGATTGTACGGCTAGTGCCGAGATTGCGGGCATCTACAACGAACTTCTGAAACACAATGTTTCGGTGGTGACTGCCAACAAGATTGCAGCATCATCGTCGTACGAAAACTACGTGCTATTGAAAGAAACTGCTCGTCAACGTGGCATCAAGTTCTTGTTTGAGACCAACGTAGGAGCAGGTTTGCCGATTATCAACACGATGAATGCACTCATCAACAGTGGTGACCGCATCATAAAACTCGAAGCAGTGGTTTCGGGCACGTTGAACTTTATTTTCAACAAACTAAGCGCAGATATTCCTTTGAGCAAAACCATCGTTTTGGCAAAAGAGGCTGGATTTGCAGAACCCGATCCGCGCATCGACTTGAGTGGCAAAGACGTGATTCGCAAACTAGTGATTCTTTCGCGCGAAGCAGGTTATCCACTAGAGCAAGAAGATGTAAAGAAAAACCTCTTTATTCCGCAGAAATATTTCGATGGAAGTTTGGATGATTTCTGGAAAACGGTTTCGGAGCTCGATGGAGAATTCGAAGAGCGTCGCAAAGCCTTGGTAGCAGAAAACAAGCGTTACCGCTTCGTGGCAAAACTCGAAAATGGAGAAGGTTCGGTCGGTCTGCAGGAAGTTGACGACAGCCATCCGTTCTACCACCTCGAGGGCAGCAACAACATCATCATGATTACCACCGAGCGCTACAACGAATATCCGATGATTATTAAAGGATACGGCGCCGGAGCCAGCGTAACCGCTGCGGGTATTTTTGCCGATGTGATTAGTATTGCGAATATTAGATAATGTGCCAATTCGTAAATTTGCCAATGTGCTAATTGGCAAATTAAAATGGTAAATTGTAAATGAATAAATTGTAACTACACAAAATGAAATACATCATTATACTTGGCGACGGAATGGCAGATGAGCCTGCTGAGCAATTGGGCGGGAAAACCTGCCTTCAGGCTGCCAACAAACCGTCGATTGACCGACTCGCAGCCATGGGCGTGAGCGGATTGTTCAAATCGGTACCCGACGGATTTGCTCCGGGTAGCGAGATTGCCAACCTCACTGTGTTGGGATACAACGTGGCTGACGAATTCGAAGGACGTGGCTCTCTCGAAGCTGCCAGTATGGGTATCGACATCGAAGCCGGTGAAATGGCTATGCGTTGTAACCTGATTTGCATCGAAAACGATAAAATTAAGAATCACTCAGCCGGGCACATTTCGAATACTGAAGCGGAAGAGTTGATTCTTTTTTTGCAAAAGGAACTAGGTGGCGACATCGTCAACTTTTTCCCTGGTGTTTCGTACCGCCATTTGTTGAAAATGAAAGGCGGAAACAAACTCTTGAAGTGCACACCTCCGCACGATGTGCCAGGAACTCCCTTTCGCAACGTGATGATCAAAGCAGAATCGCAAGAAGCAGAAGAAACCGCTCGCATTTTGAACGAACTGACCCTCAAATCGCAAGCATTGTTGGCTAATCATCCGGTCAATCTGAAACGTGTGGCAGAAGGCAAAGACGCAGCCAACAGCATCTGGCTCTGGTCGCCTGGTTACAAACCGAAGATGAAAACGTTGATGGAAAATTACGGCATCAACAGCGGTTCGGTGATTTCGGCAGTCGATTTGATCAAAGGCATCGGACGCTATGCAGGTCTCGAATCCATTGAAGTAGAAGGCGCAACTGGTCTTTGGAATACTAATTACGAAGGCAAAACGCAAGCGGCTCTCGAAGCGTTGAAAACAAAAGATTTTGTATTTCTGCACATCGAAGCGAGCGACGAAGCGGGTCACGAAGGCAATTTTGAACTTAAAACCAAAACCATCGAATACCTAGATAGTCGTTGTGTGAAAACCATTCTCGACGAGACTGCCAAATGGGACGAACCGGTAACGATTGCCATCCTCCCCGACCATCCAACACCTTGCCGCACCAAAACGCACACCAATGCGCCCGTGCCTTTCGTCATCCTGAAACCAGGACAAGCACCAGATGCCGTTCAAGTATACGACGAGTTCAGCGTTGCCAAAGGTGGTTATGGTCTGTTGCAACCGGATGAGTTTATGAAAAAATTATTCGAATAATTGCCGGATATTGTAGAGACGCAAAATTTTGCGTCTCTACTGTCCATCTAGAATACAAAAGAATGAAATACTACAGTACCAACAAACAAGTCGCACCGGCATCGTTGCAAGAAGCCGTTGTGAAAGGATTGGCCGCCGACCGTGGTCTGTTTATGCCCGAGAAGATCAAAACCCTTCCGGCAGAGTTCTACGAAAATATCGACAAACTCTCTTTTCAAGAGATTGCCTACACCGTGGCAGATGCCTTTTTCGGTGAAGACATCGATGCCGAAACACTCAAAGCCATTGTATTTGAAACGCTTAACTTCGATGCGCCGGTTGTTCCCGTAAGCGAAGGAATTTACAGCCTCGAGTTGTATCACGGCCCAACGCTCGCCTTCAAAGATGTGGGTGGTCGCTTTATGGCGCGCTTGTTGGGGTACTTTATCAAAAAAGAGGGACAAACCGACGTCAACGTATTGGTAGCTACTTCGGGCGATACGGGTAGTGCCGTTGCCAACGGATTTCTCGGTGTGAATGGCATTCATGTCTATGTGCTTTACCCAAAAGGTTTGGTGAGTCCTATTCAAGAGTGTCAATTCACTACATTAGGACAAAATATCACCGCACTCGAAGTGGATGGCACGTTCGACGATTGCCAAGCGTTGGTAAAATCGGCCTTTATGGACGAAGAGTTGAACGCAAAACTTAGCCTTACGTCTGCCAACTCAATCAACGTGGCGCGATTCTTGCCACAAGCGTTCTACTACTTCTACGCTTATGCGCAATTGAAGAAGATAGGCAAAGAGAAAGAGATGGTCATCTGTGTACCAAGCGGCAACTTTGGCAACATCACTGCCGGACTTTTTGGCAAAAAGATGGGATTGCCCGTCAAACGCTTCATCGCTGCCAACAACCGCAACGACATTTTCCTACAATACATCAACACTGGCATTTATACTCCGAAACCGTCCGTTTCGACCATTGCCAACGCGATGGACGTGGGCGACCCGAGTAATTTTGCTCGTGTGCTCGACCTCTACGACAACTCGTGGGAAGCCATCAAAGGCGAAATCAGCAGTTGCAGCTACACCGACGAGCAAATCGCCGAAACAGTGGCCAACACCTACCGCGACACGAAATATTTGCTCGACCCACACGGCGCCGTAGGTTACCGTGCGCTACAAGAAGGTCTGCAACCTAACGAAACAGGCGTATTCCTCGAAACGGCTCACCCTGCAAAATTCCTCGAAACGGTAGAAAACATCATAGGCGAGAAAGTAGAGATTCCGCAAAAGCTGCAAGAGTTTATGAAAGGAACCAAACAGAGTATCGAACTTGGCAAAGATTTCACTGGATTCAAAAATTATCTGCTGAGCAAATAAGATTGAAAAAAATATAAGTTAAAAGGGAAGTTAAACAACGATTTAACTTCCCTTTTTTTCTATTTAGC
>JBAXGL010000041.1:0-14788 GCA_037139375.1 Bacteroidales bacterium
CTTCCTCTACGGATGTTCTACGGTCGGTATCATGCAAAAGAAGTATTTCGATTTTGACAATAAGAAAGCTCAGCTCCATGTACTGCATATCATTTTGATTCTCTGTAAAACGAAATTAGAGAGGATATGATAGTTGAGGTGTCTGTGCTAAAAACGCTCATTTATAAAAATACTTCACCCATTCTTGGTAAGTATCTTGTGCCGAGCGGCAAGTGTCTATCAAAAAGTCGGGAATGCGGTCAAACTCTTTCAGACCACGGTAGTAAAATTGTTTGTGTGTATCGTCGATGATAAAGGGGGTGATGTTGTGTTTCAAGCATTCGCGAAACAAGATAAGACGCCCTACACGACCATTGCCATCCTGAAAAGGGTGTATTGTTTCGAAACGGTAATGATACTCTACAACGATTTCAAAAGAGCACGTTTTGCGATTCAAATACCATTCGTTTAGCAGTTTTATTTCAGCTGCCACGTTTTTAGGTTTAGTGGTTTCGATGCCGCCTACTTCGTTGGGGCGTTTTTTCCAATTACCTACTGCAAACCACGATTTCTGTGCATCGGCGGTGCCTGATTTTAATATCCGATGAAACTCTTTGATTATTTTGCCAGTTAGAGGCTGGCTTAGCGTATCGAGCATATAATCGAAAGCTACAAAGTGATTCGATGTTTCGATGATATCATCCACGGGCACTGCTTCTTCCTCTTTGAATCCAATGGTACGGGTTTCGAAGATGTATCGAGTCTGTTCCTCGCTCAATCTGCTTCCCTCTATTCGATTGGAGTTGTAAGCAAGATTCACTTGTGTTTTGTGATAAAGTCCTCCGCGAAACTTACTTTGCTTCTCTTCAATCAATCTTTTCGCTAAGCTATTTTTCATCTGTCTTGTTCCATTTATTTATGTCATAGAAGACATAATGCAAAAGTATAAGAATATTTCTGAGTTTAAACGATATTCGAGCAAATTTGCATTTCCGTAATTTCTACCAACACGTTCATTTATTCCCCAACATTTTTTATCTTTACCACATCAAATAAACTTTGCGTCTTAGCACCTTTGCGTTTAAATAAATAGTATGGCAAAAACAAAAACACTATACGTCTGCACCGAGTGCGGAGCCGATTCGCCCAAGTGGGTGGGCAAATGCCCCGCGTGCGGCAGTTGGAACAGCTATGTGGAAGAGGTGGTGAGCAAATCGCCCACTGTGGCGCGCAGCTACACTGGTGCAGAGACCATCAAACCGAAACCGCAGCGACTGAACGAAATCACGATGTCCACCGAAGAGCGACTCGATATGTGCGACGAAGAACTCAACCGCGTGTTGGGCGGTGGTATGGTGCTCGGTTCGCTCGTGCTGCTGGGTGGTGAGCCTGGCATCGGCAAATCGACGCTGTTGCTTCAAACGGTATTGAAAATAAAAGGAAAAAGAGTGCTCTACGTGTCGGGCGAAGAGAGTGCGCGACAACTCAAAATGCGTGCAGAACGCCTCGGTATGAACGACCAACAGGATTTGTACATCGTGTGCGAAACCTCGCTCGAAGAGGTATTCATTCACGTGCAAAACATACAACCCGACCTGCTGATTATCGACTCTATTCAGACCATCTCGACCGAAACGGTGGAGTCGTCGCCCGGCAGCGTGTCGCAAGTGCGCGAATGCTCGGCTACGTTGCTCAAGTTTGCTAAAGAATCGGGGACACCCACATTGCTTATCGGGCACATCAACAAAGAGGGAAGCATTGCAGGACCGAAAGTATTGGAGCACATTGTCGATACGGTGTTGCAGTTCGAGGGTGATCAGCACTACATGTACCGCATATTGCGCTCCATCAAAAACCGCTTTGGTAGCACAGCCGAACTCGGTATCTACGAGATGCGTGCCGATGGCTTGCGCGAAGTGAGCAACCCGTCTGAATTACTGCTCACGCAGAACCACGAAGGGTTGAGCGGCGTCTCCATCGCAGCTGCCATCGAAGGGGTGCGACCGTTCCTTATCGAGACGCAAGCGTTGGTAAGCACAGCCGTGTATGGCACTCCGCAACGCTCGGCAACGGGTTTCGACCTCCGCCGGATGAATATGTTGCTGGCTGTTTTGGAGAAACGCGCAGGATTCAAACTTGTGCAAAAGGATGTCTTCCTCAATATCGCCGGTGGATTGAAAGTGAACGACCCTGCAATTGATTTATCAGTCATCAGCGCGGTGCTGTCGTCGAACCTCGATGTGGCTGTCGAGCGATTGGTGTGCGCTACAGGCGAAGTCGGTCTATCAGGTGAGATACGCCCAGTGAACCGCATCGAGCAGCGCATTCTCGAAGCGCAAAAGCTAGGTTTCAAGCGCATCATCCTCCCAGCAGACAATCTGAAAGGCCTCGACTTGAAGAAAATAACCATCGAAACCGTTCCGGTGAAGAAAGTGGAAGAGGCTTTCCGTGCGATGTTTGGTTGAAATTTACTGTAGAGAATTTTTACCGCAGAGAACGCAAAGGTTTTTGCAGAGGACGCAAAGGAAATATATTTGGAACAACCGAGTGAGTTCTTTTAGATGACGCATTTTCCCGATACACAGTTTATTCCCTTCGCTCCTTATGCTATTGCTCAAGGCATTTCTTACTCCCTCTCCATTTGGGAGAGGGCTGGGGTGAGGTCTTAAGTCCCGCGGAAGGCGGAATATGTAATCATTGGACAAGTGCTATGTAATGCTACTGAGTTTTACAGCCGCTAATTAAATCTTTAAAAAATCAAATAAACACACCAACAGAAGTAATCAAAATAGTTTTTTTGTACTTTTGTCTGCCTATGAGAATGAAATTAATATTTATCTTCCTTAGTTTATGTGGGATAACCGTTTTCGCTGAAGAGAATACCAAAACGCTGTCTATCTATTCGTGGACCGTTTCACCCAAACTCGGGGAGGAAAAGGCTATTAATGTAGATACCGTACCGCTTGATTTTCAGCACTTCAACACAGGTGATGGGTATCGCTCTCCGCGTGGCTATCTTGGCAATTTGGGATCTCCGTCTTATTCAAAGATATTCTTCGAACAGCGAGATTATCCGCGCAACCTCTTCTCGCAAGTCTACGAGCCATTCTTTTTCTCTGCTGATAATGCGCGGTATTACAATACAAATATGCCGTTGACGAATGTCACCTATCTATCCGGTGGTTCGAGCAATGTGGCGCAAGAGCGATTCAAAGTGCTTTTCACGGCTAATGCCTCTAAAAAAGTTAATTTGGGCGTAGATGTTGATAATATCTATGCACGCGGACAATATGCATCGCAGGCGGTGAATGATTTTAGCTATCGTTTCTTCTTCAGTTTCAAATCAGATCGCTATGTTTTGCATACATTTATGGGCAATAGCAATCTTTCGAATCAAGAAAATGGCGGTATCACGGATGATCGTTACATCACCAAACCAACCGAAATAAGTAGTGGAACAAAGACCGTAACAGCAGAAAATATACCGGTTAAACTCGATCAGGCATGGAATAGGCTGAATGGCGGTCTGTTTTACTTGACCCATCGCTACAATCTCGGATTTTATCGAACTGAAACCAAAGATACGACCGAAATCGAGACTTTTGTTCCCGTTTCGAGCGTGATTCACACCTTCGAATACCAAAATGTCGACCGTCGGTTTATCGTCAAAACTTTGCCAGCAGGCTATTTTAATCAGAATTATTTCAACAGCACAGAAACCAACGACACCACATCTTACAGTTCCATTCGCAATACAGTTGCCCTCTCCCTACGCGAAGGTTTCAATAAATTTGCTCTTTTTGGTTTGACGGCTTATTTGCAAAACGACTTTCGCACGTTTAAATTGATAGAGTTGACTGGTGCTTTTACAACCTATAGGCAGCAATCTACTTTTCTGGGTGGCGAATTGAGTCGAAGAAACGGTCGCTTTATCAATTACCGTGCCACAGGAGAGTTGGGCGTGTTGGGTGAGGACTTAGGACAGATGACATTAAGTGGAAATCTCGAAACCCGCATAAAGATTTTTAAACGGGAAGTGCAATTCAATGCCAACGGTTACATTAAGAATATTAATCCTGGATTTTATCTCAACAAATACCATGCTAATAATTTTTGGTGGGATAATGCTTTTCAGAAAGAACGACGTGTGAGAATGGAGGGCGAGATTTCGGTGCCCGAAGAGCATTTCTCGTTGAAAGCTGGTGTGGAGAATCTTCAAAATTATATCTACTTCAATAACAGCGCTTTGCCAGCTCAGGAGAGTAGCAATATCCAGATTTTATCGGGTTGCTTGGCGAAAGATTTCAAGTTTGGACATTTTCATATCGATAATCAGATTTATGCTCAATATTCTTCGAACGAAAAGGTGATACCGCTTCCATCTGTTTCGTTGTATCACAATATGTATGTACTTTCTAAGTTGGCAAAAGTGCTCACATTTCAAGTCGGAATGGATGTTCGCTACCACACTTCATATTATGCTTTAGATTATCAACCTGCTATCAGTCAGTTTTATACGCAAGATCAAATCAAAGTGGGGAATTATCCGCTTGTATGCGTTTATGCCAATATGCACCTCAAACGCACACGGTTTTATCTGATGTATTATCATGCCGATAAAGGAATGGTGACCGCAAATTATTTCTCCAGCCCACACTATCCGATTGACCCCGGCTATCTGAAAATGGGTGTTTCGTGGAATTTCGATAATTGATTTTGCCACCGTTTAATTCAAACTCTCAGAACTTAAACCATGAAGAATAAGAGTTGGAGATTATATTTATCAATTGCCATTATTTCCATTTTAGTTATTGGATTAGGTTATTCCGGATTTAAGAAATTTGCTTCGCGCGACTTCAAGGAAATTAAATCGTCAGGTATTTTGCGCATTGAAACGGAGTATAATTCCATCGGATTTTTTGTTTCAGGTGATTCTCTTTCCGGTTTTCAATACGAATTATCCAGATTACTTCAAAAACGATTTGGTATCCGAGCGGAAATACACCCCGTCATGAGTCTGAAAGAGAGTATGCAAGGTCTTTCGCAGAAAAAATACGACATCATTGCACGTCCTATTCCGGTAACGACAGAGCTGAAAGGGCATTACCTTTTCACCTCACCCATATTGTATCATAAGCAGGTGCTTGTGCAGCGCAAAAAAGGAATGGGCAAACCGTCTGTGCTTCTCCGCAATCAGATAAATTTGATCAAACGAACCATCTACATTTCTAAGAATTCACCAGCTTTGTTACGAATACGTAACCTTTCGAATGAGATTGGAGATACTATTTATGTGAAAGAGGAAGAGAAATACAGTGACGAACAGTTGATTGCAATGGTGGCGAAGGGATCGATTGATTATGCTGTTTGTGACCAACCGTTGGCTCGCAAAATGGTCAGGCTGTTTCCCGAAATTGATATTGAAACCGATATTAGCTTCACTCAGTTTCAGTCGTGGATGGTACGAAAAGACTCTAAAGCGCTACTCGATAGCATCAATGTTTGGTTATCCGAAATCAAAAAATCGAAAAAGTTTCAGGAACTTTATCTAAAGTATTATTAGAGGAAACCCACTATTTAATTTGTATTTTATTGCCTCTAAAATTGATTGAATCACCAGTTCTCAACTTTTTTCGTTTCTGAAATTCGGGTAGATTATTGACCAAAACTTCGCCTTGTGTAATGTTCACATTGGCTTCGCCTCCTGTTTCAACCCAATGCAACAATTTGAGCAGTTTATTCAACTCGATAAACTCTCTACCTTCTAAATCAAATTCAGCCATTCTCTTTTTTTGACAAAGATAGTGTTTTAGCTGTGCCATTCTAATCGAGTTCCATGCATTTGTTAACAAAAGGATGTGCTGAATTCCTAAAAATTGTCTATATTCGCATATTCGAATTTTATAGCCAAATCAATCGCTGCAAATGTTTTACACGTTTTCAAACTATTGGCTGACGGTCACGTTGGAAACCTTATATCTTGTGACCACCATTGCAGGTGTTATTGTTGTGATTGCTGGAAATCGAAATCCGGTGAAGACATTGGCATGGATTCTTCTATTCTTTCTTTTGCCTTTTTTCGGCATCTTTTTTTATATTTTTTTTGGCATGGATTATACTCGCCAACGATTGATATCGCGTAAGAAAAAGCGAAAAGTATTAGCTCGATATTCCTATCCGCACGAAAGAAAAAGCCTCAACGATTTGCCTGACACCTACCGCAATCTGGCAAAATACCTCAATCACAGTGGTCAATTCCCGCTTTTTTCAAACAACAAGATGGAGGTTTTCGATAATGGAAAAGAAAAGTTTGATAGACTGCTCGCTGATATTGAACATGCAAAACACTCCATTCACATCGAATATTACATCATCGAAGCTGATGAGATTGGTAATCGTGTAAAAGAACTTCTGATAAAAAAAGCACATGAAGGAGTCGAAATTCGTTTGATTTTCGACGACGTTGGTTGCTGGAAAGTACCAGTTGCTTTTTTCGACGAGATGCGTCAGGCTGGCATTCAGACGGCAACTTTCCTTGAAGTTCGCTTTCACCGGTTGACAAGTAAAATCAACTTCAGAAATCACCGAAAAATTGTAGTTATAGATGGCAAGATTGGCTATACTGGTGGTATGAATATAGCCGATCGATATTGGAAAGGGTTAGAGTGGGGGATTTGGAAAGATATTCATGTTCGCATCGAAGGTAATGCGCTTGAGGCACTTGAATCAGCTTTTCTGATCGATTGGTATTTTGTAACACGCGAGTTGCTGCTGCTTAAAAACTATGTTCCAGAGGGGCGTGTTTTGCTCAAAGGTAATATCAATTTGCAAATAGTGACTGGTGGACCGTTTGGCGAGTGGCGCGAGATTTTGCATGCCTACCTCAAACTGATACACACAGCAAAAGATTATGTGTACTTGCAAACTCCTTATTTTTTACCCGAAGAGAGTCTGCTTTCTGCCTTGCAATCTGCTGCGTTGAGTGGCGTGGATGTCCGATTGATGATTCCCGAAAAATCGGATACTAAAATGGCACATCTGGCAACACGTTCATACCTGAAATCGGTTATGAAAGCTGGCGTGAAGGTCTATTTTTATCAACCTGGTTTTCTTCATTCGAAGTTGGTAGTGGCCGATGATTTTGTGGCAGTATTGGGATCCACTAATCTTGATTTTAGAAGTTTCGAACACAATTTCGAGATATGTACTTTCATCTACGATGCAGAAACTGCCATTCGTTTGAAAAATCTGTTTCTGGAAGATTTGAAAGATTGTACGAAAATTAACTTGAGTCGGTGGGTGAAACGCCCACTAACAATACGGTTTTTAGAATCTTTAGTACGTCTATTTAGTCCTTTACTTTGAGAAAAAACTAAAATTGACACTGCCGTAGACTCTTTTTTCTATGAATTGAGGCATGGTTGAGAAGTCGTTATCTCGAGAGTGCTCAAGTACAAAAATTCCGTTATCATTCAGTAAGTTGTTTTTGAAAATCAACTCTGGCAGCAACGGTAACTCTTTCAAATCGTAGGGAGGATCGGCAAAAATAAAATCGAATTGCTCTTTGGTGTTACCAATGTATTTGAATACATCACCACGAACTGGCAGTATGCAGCTGGTTTTCAACTCGTGCATCACTTTACAGATAAACGTATATTGAATATTGTGCATTTCTACTGCAATCACTCGCTGACACCCTCTCGAAGCTAATTCAAAACTAATGGCTCCTGTCCCCGCGAATAGATCCAGAGCTTTCACTTCGTCGAAATCAAGTCGGTTCTCGAGCACATTGAATAGATTTTCTCGAGCAAAATCGGTTGTTGGTCTAGCATTAATGTTTTTGGGCACATCGAATCGTCTGCTTCTGTATTCACCACCAATTATACGCATAGAGCAAGAGTCATTAAATCAGTGGATAAATAATCGTTATTTGCAGGAGCCACATACCAGTCGGTCGGTGGGTTGAGCGGTGACACCCGTTTGATGTATTTTTTCAATAAGGGAGAAATTTCGGCTCGTAATTCATTGTTTCCGCACAGATGGAGCTCATCGTCAGTCTGATGCAACCCAACTTTTTCCCAAGTATTAAGCACAAAGTAAGCAGCATCATTCAACTCTTTGAACGCATAAGAATTAACTAATTTCAGTCGACTGCGCTCGAAACAAAATAGATCTATTCGGTTAGATTCGATATGCACATACAACTTCGAATAGTTGCCAAATCGACTACGTTCTGCAAAATATTCAACCAGTGGTGTGGTGTAGTGTAGCACTCGATTCACAGAAAAAGAGCGAAGCAAAAAGCTGTATATTTTGTTATCAAAAGCAAATAGGGTAGTCGACGGCGTACGTTGAATTTTATTAGTCAGCAACTTATCATCGACTTCACGAAACTGAAACGAAATTAGTTCCTCTTTCTTTTCCTCCAGATACAGCTCGTTTGGAATGAATGAAAAAGTAGGTGTCACAACTATAATGTCTGTTTTGCGATAGGGTAGAAGCAGTTGTTCGTATTGATACAATAATTCTTCAATTTGCGAAATCTGACTTTTGTTTTTCGTAAATGGAAATGTCTGAAATACGGCTTTTCCTCCACCAAAAGGGTCAACAATGTAGAATGAAAAACCATCAGGCATCACTCGTATAGAGAGATTGTATTGTTCCGTTTTTGAAAAATCAAGGATTGTATGCATCGCAATGACAATTGTATTCGGTAGTTATTCTTAAAAATGAGTATCTTTGAGCAACTCAAAATGGTTTGCTTCAATGCACAAATATACAGAAAAACCGTTGATTTTTTATTATTAGCAATTTATTCTAAATAATGATTTCTAACCACCTTAAACTCAAAATAAAAGCAGAGCTACCCTATCAGCTGAATCCCGGTCAAGAGATTTTGATTGATTTGTTGGCTGAATTTGTATCGAACAGAGTTCCAGAAGCACTCTTTCTGCTGAAAGGTTATGCTGGGACAGGTAAGACATCTCTTATCGGAAGTTTAGTGAAGTGTTTGACTCATCTGAAAATGCAGTTAGTCCTTTTGGCTCCAACAGGCAGAGCGGCAAAGGTATTTTCTGCCTATTCTGATTCTCCTGCTTTTACGATTCATAAGAAGATTTACCGGCAAAAAAGCATCGGCTTTGAGTCAGGTTTTGGAATTATGCCAAACCTCCACAAAAACACCCTTTTTATTGTCGATGAAGCTTCCCTGATAAACAACGACGGATATGAAAACAATATTTTTGGCACGGGCCGATTATTGGATGATTTAATCGAATATGTTTATTCTGAAGAGTCGTGCAATATGATTTTGATAGGCGATTCGGCTCAGCTTCCTCCTGTGGGTCAATCTGATTCTCCAGCTCTCAATCGGTCGACTCTAAAAGCCTACGGACTAAGCGTTATTGACCATACCTTGCGAGAAGTAGCTCGACAAAGTCAGGAATCTGGCATTCTGTATAATGCCACAAAATTAAGGGAGCAAATTGAGCAAAATCAAAATCTGAACGAATTACCGGTTCTCGACACGGTAGATTTCCCCGATTTGAAATGTATTGATGGGAATGATCTCCCCGATATCATATCCAACTGCTACGGTAGAGATGGCATGGCAGATACAATACTGATAACTAGAAGCAATAAACGCGCAAATCTTTTCAATCAGGGTATTCGCAACCGAGTGCTTTATCGGGAAGAAGAACTTGCATCAGGTGATTTGATTATGATTACGAAGAATAACTATTTCTGGAGCAAAGATTACGAAGAGATACCTTTTATCGCAAATGGAGAAATTGCAGAAATTATACGAGTTAGGAATCAGACAGAGATATACAATTTCAGATTTGCAGATGTTTCTGTTCGCTTTTTAGACCTTGATATAGAGTTGGAGGGAAAACTGCTTCTCGACTCGCTACATACTGATACTCCTTCGCTTTCGAGAGATCAGCAGGAGCAATTTTTTCAGGCTGTGATGGCTGATTTCGAACATTTGTCAACGAAAAGTGCTAAAATGAAAGCGTTGAAAGAAGATGTGTATTTTAATGCTTTTCAGGCAAAATATGCTTATTCTACAACCTGCCACAAGGCACAAGGCGGTCAATGGAAAAATGTAGTACTCGATTTGGGTAATATTCGCACCGAGCATCTCGGCTCCGACTTTTATAGGTGGCTCTATACCTCGTTGACTAGATCTACCGAAAGACTTTACTTATTGAATTTACCACAAGAAATGGTTCGACAAAAAACAATTTAAGTACGTTACAACAATTCTATTGTTTTTTCTAGCTTTATTCCTCGCGACCCCTTAATGAGCACATAGCAGTTTTCAATCGGGTTTTGTCTTATATAATCAAGCAAATCTTCTGTTTTAGCAAATGAGGTGTAAGCGTGTTTTGATGCTTTAAAATGTTCGCCACAAAGGAATACATTGTTAAATGCATATTTTTGAATTAAATCTACCACCTTTTGATGCTCTTCTCGAGTTGTTTCACCCAGTTCAAGCATATCGCCTAATATCACAACTTTGGTGTCAGCTTCCATCTCACCAAAATTGCTGACTGCTGCCAGCATACTCGATGGATTAGCATTGTATGCATCTACGATTAATGTATTTTTATCTGTTTTGGTCAGTTGTGAACGATTGTTCTGAGGTGTATATTTGGCTATGGCATTAGATATCTCATCCATCGAAACGCCAAAATTTGATCCTATGGCAGCAGCAGCTAACGCATTCATCAAATTGTATCCACCAATTAATTGGGTTTTTACGACCATTCTTACCCCTGCACGCCTCCAACTGAGGGTCAAATAAGGATTGTTTGCGATTATTTTACCAGTCACATACAAACCGTCCGTTTCACCATAACTGATTCTATCTATTCCTGTTGCTGTTTTTTGTAAATAGTTGTTTTCCTGATGAATAAATATTTTTCCATTCGTTTTTCGAATAAAATCGTATAATTCACTTTTTGTTTGAATCACTCCTTCAAACGATCCAAATCCTTCTAAATGGGCTTTTCCAACATTCGTGATAACTCCATAATCGGGCTCAGCTATTTCTGCTAAAAGCTTAATTTCGCCTCTATGATTAGCTCCCATTTCTATCACAGCAATTTGATGAGAGGCATTGATTTTTAGTAGTGTCAATGGCACTCCAATGTGATTATTCAGATTGCCTTGAGTAAATAGTACTTTGAATTTTCGAGACAAAACAGCAGCTGTAAGCTCTTTGGTTGTCGTTTTTCCGTTAGTGCCTGTGATACCTATAACAGGAATTGTAAGTTGTCGTCGATGGTGTTTTGCTAACTGCTGAAGCATCGATAGGCAATCATTAACAAAAAAAATCTGTTTCCCATCCGCATATTTTAGTTCGTCAACAAAAGCAAATGCTGATCCTTTTTCTATAGCTTGAGAGGCATATAGATTTCCGTTAAAACTGTCACCTTTCAATGCAATAAAGATTGATTCGGGAGGGCAATTCCGGCTATCGGTAGTGATAATCGGATGCTTCAAATATATGTCGTAAATTTCTTGTATGTTCATCTTTGTAAATTCAATCAAACCGAACTATTTTTTCTTGTAGGATAGAGCTTCAGGTATTTCTTCCTTGATTTTTGCAATTCGATTTTCGTCCGATGGGTGTGTACTCATAAATTCCATCGGTTTTGAGCCACCTGCTTCTGCCATGCGTTGCCAAAAACTAACAGCTTCATTCACATCGTATTGAGCCATCACTAGGAAAATGAGCCCCATGCGGTCAGCCTCAGATTCTTGTTTTCGCGAAAACGGAAGCATCACTCCATATTGTGCTCCCAATCCATAAATTGTTTGAGCTATCTGTTGTTTGTCTTGACTCGATTTTGACATAGCCGCAGTCAGAATTGATCCACCATATTGCGCCAAAGTTTGCTGACTCATACGTTCGTTGCTGTGTTTGGCTACCGCATGCGCAATCTCGTGACCAAGCACGACTGCCAATCCGGCTTCGTTTTTAGTCAATGGTAGTATTCCTTCATTTACCACAATTTTACCGCCAGGCATACAGAATGCGTTTGGTACAGAATCTTGAACCAAATGAAACTCCCAAGCAAAATTGGCTACTTCTGCTGCCAAACCATTGTTTTTAAGGTAAGTTTCGACCGCTGCAGCTACTTTTTTTCCAACTTTCACTACCATTGCTGTATTAGCTTTGTTGGTTGATTGTTTGGCAGTTTTCATGTAGTCTGTAAACGATTGGTTGCTTAGCGAAAGGACTTCCTGATCGCTTACCAGTAGAATTTGTTTTCGACCTGTTAATGGTACCGTGCTGCATGCATTCAGAATAAGTATTGCAACCAGCAAATAAAATACACTTTTCATCTTCAAATTTTTTATTAAATCGACTAAATGATTTCTAATCCAAATACCTCTTTCAGTTTATATAAATGCGGATTTTCAGCTGCCATGGCTAAAAACTTCTCTTGTTTGCTATAAATCTTCGTACGCTCAGCTATTTCGTTTACTTTTATGACCAGTCGAATGAACGAATTTTTTAATTTAGTTTTTAAGAAATTGACTAAAGAAGTAGTCTCTGCTTCCAATATATCCACCTGAGCTTGACTATCTACCCAAATATCAATTTGATTGTCTTCTTTTAATATCACCTTAGATGTTGACAGCGTTTTTTTGACTAAAATACGATCAGCTGGCATTTGGTTGCAATATTCACTCCAACAATCTTTTAATTTTAATTCATCGAAATCCGTTTTTTCATTCACCGATTCGCTTGAATTCGAATCGTTCACCGATTCTTTTTTCTGAATTGCGGACTTAATCGAGATACCAGGCATTTTAAAATTAGGCTTCGCAACCTTAGGTACTTCATCGAGAGCAGTTGTTGCAGCTTGAATAGGTTGGTCGACTGTGTTATTTATTTGCCCAACTTCTTTCTGGGTTGTTGATGGAGGAGTCACGCTCTGAGTCGATATTGGCTGTTGCGGAGGAGTTGTTGCTTGTGGCGTTGTCGTTGAAACTGGCGCAGGCGCAGTTGTTATAGGCTGAAGTGGCGCATTTGATGCTTCTTGAGTTTGTACTGGCACTATTATCTGACACAAACGAATCAAAGACAATTCGATCAGTAATCGTTTGTTCTTGCTGACGCGATAATTTAAATCACATTCATTGCAAATCTCAAGAGCTTTATACAAAAAAGGTAAGTTGCAGAGTCTAGATTGTGCAATATATTTTGCACCAATAGCTTCACCAACTTCCAATAAAGGTATGGTCTGAGGATCTTTCGAAACTAACAAATCGCGAAGATGCGAGCTTAATCCCGAAATGAAATTATGACCTTCAAAACCGTGGTTTAATATTTCGTTGAAAGCTAACAATGAATTTACTACATTCCCGATAAGGAAAGAGTCTATAAGACGAAAAAAATAGTCGTAGTCGAGCACATTCAGATTCTCGATGACCGATTTATAAGTGATATGACCTCCAGTAAAACTGACCACCTGATCGAAAATGGATAAGGCATCACGCATTCCACCATCCGATTTTTGTGCGATGATATTTAATGCTTCCGGTTCAGTCGTCACACCTTCTTGAGCAGCCACATATTGCAAATGTTCTACTGTATCATTTACCCCAATTCGATTAAAATCGTAAATCTGACAACGCGAAAGGATGGTTGGGATAATTTTATGTTTTTCAGTCGTAGCCAATACAAAAATAGCATGACGTGGAGGTTCTTCCAGTGTCTTCAAAAAGGCATTGAAAGCCTGTGCCGATAGCATGTGTACCTCATCGATGATGTAGACTTTGTATTGTCCGATTTGTGGTGGGATTCTTACTTGTTCAATCAATGTGCGAATGTCATCGACCGAATTATTTGAGGCTGCATCTAGTTCGTGGATATTGTATGACCGATGATTGTTGAACGAAACGCATGACTCGCACTCATTGCAGGCTTCGCCATCAGCGGTCGGATGAAAACAGTTGATGGTTTTTCCAAAAATACGAGCACAAGTCGTTTTTCCAACCCCTCGTGGTCCACAAAAAAGATAGGCATGTGCCAGTTTTTTTGTGATTACTGCATTCTTCAATGTAGTGGTCAATGCATGTTGACCTACAACCGAACGAAAAGTAGCCGGACGATATTTGAGGGCTGAAACAATAAAATCTTCCATAATTAATTTACGTATGAAATGCAAAAATAGTAAATTACACCTATTAATCTTGTACAACAGTGTAGTAAATTCGTTAACTTTGCAAAAAGTATTTTTATTAAACGAGAGTATTCCGTTTTATAAGAGTAGATAAATTGATATTGATGCAATTATTCGAATTGATAAGTTATTAGATTTGCAGCAATAAAATAAGAATTTAGTCGTGAAATTCAAAGAGTGGGTTGTCTATCGTTTCTGCAAGAGATTTGCCAAATATCTCGTTGCATTTTTATTGTTTTCGTTCCTGATTGTATTTTGGGATGAAAACAATCTCATATATCGGTGGTCTTTAGATCGAAAGATTCATCAATTGAGAGGCGATATCGAACATTATCAGGGAATTATCAAAGAAAGTTCACTGCAATTGGAACAACTTCGTAACGATGGCGATAAGTTGGAGCGCTTTGCTCGTGAGAATTACCTTATGAAGAAAAAAGAAGAAGATATTTTCATAGTTGAAGAACCGCAAGAAAAATGAAAACCCCAATCAAAGTCATTATTTTTTATATTTCAGCCATTTTAGTTCTTGTATCTACAGCGCTTTTTATCACAAAATGGGAGTATTCGCCCTATCTTTTTGCATTCGGATCGGCAGGCATAGCTTC
>JBAXGL010000042.1:0-14480 GCA_037139375.1 Bacteroidales bacterium
CTCGCTCCAATGGACTTGTGTCGATGGTGAAACAGATGAAACTCTTTGCATTGGTGTTTAAGGCGAAAGAGTGATATACAAACGAAAGGCTGCCTCATATAGAAGCAGCCTTATCTATTTATTAACTATGAAGAAAAGAATTTGAGTTAAAGCTCTATTGTATAAGAGCACTTGGCACAATTCGATTTATAATGACCACGTTATTTTTCAAGGTAAAAAGGACGGTCATCTTTTTGTAGTTTAATCGCCGAATATTTATGCCGTATTTTTCATAATTTGGATTATTCTGAACCAAATATGAATCTGCAGAATACGATAGTTTTTTAATTTCATCTCTCAGTCCGAGAAGATATTTTTTTGCTGTTCTTGGCGATTTGCAAGTTAGGTCAATAAAATCGTATAGATTTTTTATATCATTAATTGCACTCTCTGAGAACAGAATGCTGAATTTACTCATACATCTTGAATATCGACACCATATCGTTTTTTGAACTCCTCAAATAAATTCTGTTCAAACTCTTCAAACGTATATGTTTTCCCAGTGTTATTTTCATCTTCTTGAGGTTTAGGATAGCTCAATTTTACCACTTTCTTGTGCTTCTCAAGCTCTTTCACCAATCTTCTTCCGGTTGGACTTTCGATATTTATTTCTGCTGTTACTGTCATACCACTGATTTTTTAGGAATGAAAAAACAAATATACTCACTTCTGATTGAAGTGAACACAAATCTGCGTCAGAATCTACGCATCAAAATCCTCACGTCGCTACTGATTCACAAATGTAATTTGGGATAATACCGGTAGAATTGATCAGCAACTCCGCATTTTTGTGCAGCACATTTCCCGAAAGTACAAGGCAGGTGTCGATGCCAAACTTGTTGCCGCCGATAATGTCTGTTTTCAGTGTGTCGCCCACCATCAGTATGTCACGTTTGGTGATGGATTGCTCTTTTTGAGCATATTCAAAAGCAAAATTGAAAATCTGCGAATCGGGTTTCCCGAAGCGGATAAATATCTTTTCCGAAAGCGGTTCCAATAAATCTGCTATCCCACCAACTGCGATGGCCACGTTCTCTTTCGACAGCGGATAGGTTTCGTCGGAGTTTGCAACAATCACTGGCAAACTTCTTTTACGAAGCAGATTGACAGCTTTTGTGAGGTCTGTTTTCCAATCGAATCCTTCGTCGTCGAGCAATACCAAGGCAGAGTAGTCTTCCATATTATCCAAATCGACATTGCTGATGGAGACCGTGTTTAGTCCGACAGATTCGATGTAGTGTGCCGAGCACTCCGTGCCGAGATAGACCACCGTGCCGCCTTTTATTTTATTCTCCAAATATTCGTTGGCAATCATACCCGACGAAATAATTTTGTGTTCCGTAATTTCAGGTATTCCCCTCGAATTGAACGCTTCTGCCAACTGTTTCGGGCTGCGCGACGCATCGTTGGTCAATACGTAGTAGGTGATGCCTTCGTCTTTCAGAAACTGAAACATCTCGTTCACGCCCTGCAAAATGCCTTGGAAGTTGCGCAGCACGCCATACGAATCCAAAAAAATCACTTTGTACTGTTTTGCTACCTGTTTGAATGATTCAATATTCATAATCGTATATTTTTTCTATTTAATAACCTACTATCGCCGAAGGAAAATATCAACTTAATATCTCTCAATCCTATTTCACTGCATCCATGAATGCATCGAAAACGCGCTTATTTCCAGCATGTTCGGCATACATTCGCTCGGGGTGAAATTGCAATCCAACGAGGAATTTCTTCGTTGGATTGTAGATGCCTTCTATCAATCCATCTTCGGAATATGCCATCGGAATCAATCCTTCGCCCAACACTTTGATGCCTTGGTGGTGATACGTATTAACGTTGATTTCTGTCTCTTTGTACCAACCATATAACGGAGAATCCGCTACCAAACTGATCGAATGACGGTGATTGTCGTAGTTGTCGTAGTTGATGTGGAGCACTTTGTGATTCGATGCTTCGTGCACATCTTTGTGAATTTTCCCACCGTGAAGCACGTTGATTAACTGCATTCCGCGGCAAAACCCGATAATTGGTTTGTCCGTATCGATGGCATGACGAAGGCAAGCGATTTCGATTTCATCTTTCAGCGGGTCGTATTCGTCGAGCGTCTCGGGCTGGTGGTTTTCGCCATAATAGATTGGATTGATATCGCCACCTTCCATCATCAACATTCCGTCGTAATCCGACAGATATTCACTCAAAATATCCTTTGTCGCTTCGGCAATGGGCACAATGATGGGCATCACTCCGCCTTCTGCCAAAAGCTGAAGGTAGATTTCTGAGACCCAATTGATGGGTTTGTCTTTGCGAATTAAGCGACGAGATACAATGAGCACTTTTTTCATGTGTTAATAATTTATTTAATTTGTCACATGGAACTCACACAAAACCATTTCGTTGTTTGTCGTGCTCGTTTCATCGTTGTGTCATCTTTTTCTGTTTACGCGAAATATCTTGAAGCGCTTCTATCAGTAGTAAATCTTTCTTTTTGCCTTGCGATGCCACGCGAATGTGCAAATTATCAAGCCCCACTTTGTTGCTACAATCGCGGATATACGCGTGGTAATCTTCGAGAAGAATATGCTGTAGCTCCGTTGCATTTAGTCCGCATTCCGATTTAATAAGCACAAAATTACTCCCCGTTGGGTAGGTGTGAAAGCCTTCAATATTTGCCAATTCTTTGCTGAGGTAACGCACATCGCGAATCACACGGAGGCGAGCTTTGTGGTACTCCTCGTCGGTCTTTTTGAGCTGTGTTAAGAAGTATTCTGCCAACGTGTTGATGTTCCACACGGGCAGTAGGTTGCGTATTTCGGTGAGGTATTTCTGATTCGAAGAACAGCAATATCCTAATCGCAAACCAGGAATGCCACAATGTTTGCTCATGCTGCGCACCAACATCAGGTTGGCAAACTTTTTGATGTGTGGCAACAAACTTGGCACATCGCTATCGGCAAAGTCGATGAACGATTCGTCCACAATAATCATACGCAGATGACTCATTTGCGTAAGGAATACGATCATTTTATCCAACGGAATCAGTTGTCCCGTCGGATTTCCGGGGTTGATAATCAATGCCGAAGTGACGCCGTTGCTCGAAATCCACGAAGCGTAGTCGTCGAGGTCGAGTTGATACTCTTTTTCGGATGGCAGTTGATAAAGCTTCGCAAAATCTTTGCGGCGGATTTTATCGGTGTATTCACTGAAAGTCGGAACCGGAATCGCGATGTCGTCAATCAGATTTTCGATAATCAGCGTGATAAGTTCCGTTGCTCCATTGCCGATTATCAGGCTGTTAGCATCTACGTGCAACACACTAGCCAGATTTTGCTGCGATATGATGGAGTTGCTCGACGGATATGATTTGATGAGCATCGGCAACTGACGTTGGAGCAGTTTTAACAGCTTTTTGTCGGGATAATAGGGATTGGCAATAAAGCAAAAATCGACAATCTCCGACAGCACTTCTTTTCCCACAATATTGGCGAGCGATGGTGAGTGCGATGTTTCGTAGAAAAGGTGTCGATTTATGGATATTTTCTTAGTTGAAAACATAGCGTGTGTTTGTTGACAGCTCTAAATTACAAATTTATCGATAATAACCAACATAAACCTATTATTCGTTCAATAAAAAAGCTTCTGCACCAAACGGTACAGAAGCTTTTCACTTCAAATACTAAAAATATCGTGGATTAAAATTGTCCTGATGCTTTAGTTGATTTAACGATTACCGAACCAATTTGGTAAGGACAACCGTTAGATGCTGGACGACGGTCTTCTAGACGACCTTTCCAACCATCTTCTACTGTACCAACAGGGATACGGATAGAAGCACCACGGTCAGATACACCCCAAGAGAAATCGTGGATAGATGCAGTTTCGTGCTTACCAGTCAAACGTTGGTCGTTGTATGCTCCGTATACAGCCATGTGCTCAGGAACGTGTTTACCGAACTCAGCGCAGATTGCATCGAATACAGCTTTGTCGCCGCAAGATCTCATTTTACCGTTAGAGAAGTTAGCGTGCATACCCGAACCATTCCAGTCTGTTGCGCCCAGTGGTTTTGGATGCCATTCAACATAAACACCGTATTTTTCGCAAGTTCTTTCCAATAAATAACGAGAAACCCAGATTTCGTCACCAGCTAATTTAGCGCCTTTAGAGAAAATTTGGTATTCCCATTGTCCTGTAGCTACCTCACCGTTGATACCTTCGATGTTCAAGCCAGCCTCAAGACAGATGTCGAAATGCTCTTCTACGATTTCGCGACCGTAAGCGTTGCGTGCACCTACTGAACAGTAGTATGGGCCTTGTGGGCGATCTGGGAAACCACCTTTAGGGAAACCTAATGGCATTTTAGTTTCAAGATCGTACAAGAAATATTCTTGTTCGTAACCAAACCAGAAATCATTATCCTCATCTTGGATAGTTGCGCGGTGGTTAGTAACGTGAGCTGTTCCGTCAGCGTTAAGAACTTCAGTCATTACGATGTAAGCATCTTTGCGATCGGGATCTGGGCAAATGAAAACTGGTTTCAACAACAAGTCAGATGAACCACCTTGTGCTTGATTAGTTGAAGATCCGTCGAATGACCACATTGGACAATCTTCCAATTTACCACTAAAATTTTCTTTGATACGAGTTTTACCTCTCAACACTTGAGTTGGCTCGCTTCCATCTAACCAGATGTACTCTAATTTTGATTTGCTCATAATGATTAGTTTTAATAAATGATATATACGTTTGTTTTGTTTACTCCGTAAAAATGAATTATGATGCAAATAAACAAAATAAAAAGCAAATTGTCAAGAATCATAGCTATTAAAAAAGCAAAAAAATAGCAATTATAGCATATTTAACACACAGAAGACCCTATTTTGGTAAATTTATATCATTTTTGACAGTCAATAGCCAAAATATTGACATTGTGATATAAATATTGATTTTGGTGGAATAAAAGGATGTCATATCGCCTGTATTCAAAGCAAATTTTAAAAATTTATTTTGAATTCGACAAAAATGGAAGAGCTTATTTAGCAATAAAAACGACCATTTTTTTGCAAACAGGTAATGTGATAATTCAAAAAGGCGAGACACTCAATAGAGAGTCTCGCCTTTAATATGATAAACTAAATTTGTTAGCTTATTTTACTTTTGCAACGATAGCTGCAAATGCTTCTGGGTGGTTCATAGCTAAATCTGCAAGAACTTTGCGGTTAAGAATTAATGGTGTCGATGTTTGCTTTGTTTACAATAAAAAGGCGAGACACTCAATAGAGAGTCTCGCCTTTAATATGATAAACTAAATTTGTTAGCTTATTTTACTTTTGCAACGATAGCTGCAAATGCTTCTGGGTGGTTCATAGCTAAATCTGCAAGAACTTTACGGTTAATATCGATGTTCGCTTTGTGCAAACCGCCCATAAGTTTAGAGTAAGACATACCGTGAAGACGTGCACCAGCGTTGATACGTTGAATCCATAATGCGCGGAAGCTACGTTTTTTCGCTTTGCGGTCGCGGTAAGCGTAAGTTAACCCTTTTTCCCATGTGTTTTTTGCTACTGTCCATACGTTCTTTCTAGAACCGTAGTAGCCACGGGTTAATTTCAAAATTTTCTTTCTACGAGCTCTTGAGGCTACGTGGTTGACTGATCTTGGCATTGTTTTCGATGTTATGAATGTTAGCGCCACCTTGTGGTGAACTTTCGGCTAACGATTCGGTTAAAATAAATCTTTTTAAACTAGCTTGTTTGTTTTGCTAATGGTATCGACTATTTAAGTCTCAACATGTGCATTACGTTGTTCACGTCTGATGGATGAACCAGTGTGTCGTGCGTCAGATTTCTCTTTTGCTTAGTGGTTTTCTTTGTCAGAATGTGACGTTTAAAAGCATGTTTTCTTTTGATTTTTCCTGATCCGGTAAGGGTGAACCTTTTTTTTGCACCGGAGTTAGTTTTCATCTTGGGCATTTGTCTCAGTTTTAATTTATTATTGATTTGTATAGTCGCCTCAACGGCGGTTTCTTTTTATTCTTTTATTTCAGTTGGTGGCTTTGGCGGTTTTGGCTTAGCCACAGCTTCTGCTTTCTTCTTAGGAGAAAACATGATAATCATTCGCTTTCCTTCCAACACTGGTAGTTGATCTACTTTTGCATAATCTTCTAAGTCGTTGGCAAAACGGAGCAACAATACTTCACCTTGCTCTTTAAAGAGAATCGAACGTCCTTTGAAAAACACGTAAGCTTTCACTTTGTCGCCTTCTTCGAGGAAGTTGATTGCGTGTTTCAGTTTGAAATTATAATCGTGATCGTCTGTTTGAGGTCCGAAACGAATCTCTTTTACCACGATTTTTGATGCTTTCGCTTTCTGCTCTTTCAAGCGTTTGCGTTGTTGATACAGATATTTTTGATAATCTGTGATTTTACAAACCGGTGGAACCGCGGTTGGAGAGATTTCTACTAAATCCAACTCCAAATCATCGGCCATTTTCAGGGCATCTTGTATCGAGAAAACCCCTTGTTCTACATTGTCGCCTACAAGGCGAACTTCTCTGACGCGGATCTGATTGTTAATCTTAAGCTGATCCTTCTGATTGTCGAACTTCATTAATTTGATATAAATTCCTCCTTTGTGGTTCGTGAATTGTGCTTTGAGTGTGGATTACATGACATAATTTAACCCCAAAAACAGCGCAAAAGTAAGTAATAATTGTGGAACTACAACTATTTTCAACCCTTTTTGTGCTGAAAATAAGTCTATTCTGATAAAATATTCACTCTGCAGTGCTATTTTGTAGAATTACAGAGAGTTATGAGTTAGAATGCCTTAAATCATAAGGCCAAAATCTTACACATTTGTGTCGCGGGAAACTTCGGCATTAATCATTGCTGCAAAATCTTCGACTTTCATCGTTCCTTTGTCACCTTCGCCTTGTCTGCGTACCGAAACTTCGCCATTTTCAGCCTCTTTTTCACCTACAATCAAGAGATAAGGAATACGTTTCAATTCGTTGTCGCGAATTTTGCGTCCGATTTTCTCGTTACGGTCGTCAACTATGGTGCGCACGTCATCGTTCGACAGTTGTTTAGCAATCTGATGTGCGTAGTCGTTGAATTTCTCGCTGATTGGTAGAATTACCGCTTGGTCGGGGGTCAACCACAATGGGAATTTTCCGGAAGTATGCTCAATCAAAACTGCTACGAAACGTTCCATTGATCCAAATGGTGCACGGTGAATCATCACCGGACGGTGCTTTTGGTTGTCTTCGCCAGTGTATTCCAGTTCAAAACGCTCTGGCAAGTTGTAGTCAACCTGGATGGTTCCCAACTGCCAACGGCGACCGAGGGCATCTTTCACCATAAAGTCGAGCTTCGGTCCGTAGAAGGCTGCTTCACCAAGTTCTACACGTGCGTTCAGCCCTTTTTCCTGACAAGCTTCGATGATAGCGCTTTCTGCCTTTTCCCAGTTTTCGTCAGAACCAATGTATTTCTCGCGATTATTTGGATCGCGCAATGAAATCTGAGCTTCGAAGTTTTCGAAATCCAATGCTTTGAAAATAATGAGAATAATATCCATTACTTTCAAAAATTCACTTTTCAATTGATCTGGACGACAGAACAGGTGCGCATCGTCTTGTGTAAAGCTGCGAACGCGTGTAAGTCCGTGTAATTCACCACTTTGCTCGTAGCGATATACCGTTCCAAATTCTGCAAAACGTAACGGAAGATCTTTGTAAGAGCGTGGTTTAAATTTGTATATTTCACAGTGATGAGGGCAATTCATCGGTTTCAACAGATACTCTTCGCCCTCTTCAGGAGTGTGAATAGGTTGGAATGAATCTTTACCATATTTTGCGTAATGACCAGAAGTCACATAAAGCAGTTTGTTGCCAATGTGCGGAGTCATTACCTGCTGATAATCGAATCGTTTTTGAATTTTCTTCAAGAAATCTTCGAGGCGAAGGCGCAAAGCAGTACCACGTGGCAACCACATCGGTAACCCTTTCCCTACCATTTCTGAGAACATAAAGAGTTCGAGCTCTTTGCCTATTTTCCGGTGGTCGCGTTTTTTAGCTTCTTCGAGTAGAACGAGGTATTCGTCCAGCAGTTTTTTCTTTGGAAAAGTGACCCCGTATATACGAGTCAACTGTTTGCGTTTTTCGTCACCACGCCAGTATGCACCGGCCACGCTCAATATTTTGAATGCTTTGATTTCGCCAGTGTGTGGCAAGTGAGGACCACGACAAAGGTCGGTGAAGTTCCCTTGCGAATAGAGTGTGATGGTTCCGTCTGTCAGGTCGGTGATGAGTTCCACTTTGTATTCGTCACCTTTGTCTTCAAATTTCTTTAACGCATCGGCTTTGCTGATGTCGTTGCGAACAATGGGCGATTTCCGTGCCGCTAATTCCATGAATTTAGCTTCGATAGCTGCAAAGTCACCGTCTTTGATGACCGCTTCTCCTGGATCGACATCGTAGTAAAATCCGTTTTCGATAGCGGGTCCGATACCGAATTTCATTCCTGGATAAAGTTCTTGCAAAGCCTCAGCCATCAAGTGTGCAGACGAATGCCAAAAAGCGTGTTTCGCCTCAGCATCTTCCCATTTGTGGAGCTTGATGGTTGCGTCTTCGTTGACAGGGCGGCTCAAATCCCACTCTTGTCCATTGATGGTCGATGCCAAAACGTCTTGAGCCAATCTTGAACTAATGCTTTCTGCAACTTGCAATGGAGTAACACCTGCTTCGAATTCGCGACCCGATCCATCCGGAAAAGTTATCTTAATCATAACAAAATGTATGTTTTATGCGTTGATTTTTAATTGGATTGCAAAAATACGATTTTTCTTTGGGATGGCAGGTAAATGTATTGAATTTTTCTAATTTGCCTTTTGTTGATTGAGGTTTTAGGTATTTGAGAGAAATATTTGAGGTGAAAATCTATTTTTGAATAATAAAATTTCTTATCTTGCTCATAAATTGCAGGGCAGACAGTCGCTTTCTGCTATTTCATCGTAACTTTGCGCCAGAAAACATATAATCTATGTACGAAAAAGTCCATCAGCTAGCTCTTCTTGTTTGGTCACAGCTAAAAATTTATTGGTCGAAATTTATCGTTTGGCGAGGTATTCGCATAAAACGTTATCATACGCTCGTGTGGTATCGCAAAGTTGGTAACTTGATATTGACTTCGATTGTGTTGTTTTTTATCTTCCTTTTTGTAGTTGATATCAATTTGTTTTGGCTTTTTGGGAAGTCGCCCGGACTAAGTAGTATCAGTGACCCGAATCAAAGCGTTGCATCCGAAATTATCAGTGTTGATGGTAAGGTCATGGGGAAATATTTTCATGAAAACCGTACACCAGTGAAGTATGAAGAGATCTCGCCAATGCTGATTAAAGCGCTTATTTGCACTGAAGATGAGCGTTTTTATCAACATTTTGGAATCGATTTCCAAGGTATTTTTGCCGCGGCCAAAGATATGACACATGGTCGTCGTCGTGGTGCTAGCACTATTTCGCAGCAATTGGTGAAGAATATGTTTAAGACCCGTAAGCAATATTCAACAGGTTTGTTTGGCTTTATCCCTGGTATTAAATTGTTGATAATGAAGACAAAGGAGTGGACTACAGCTGTTAAAATTGAAATGTTTTATTCGAAGCAAGAGATTTTGACGATGTATCTTAATACCGTGGATTTTGGCAGTAATGCTTATGGTATAAAAACGGCTGCAAAAACATTTTTTAAAACTACACCCGATAGTTTGTCGATAGAACAATCGGCAACATTGGTTGGTTTATTGAAAGCTACAACCTCATACAGTCCGATTTCGCACCCAGATCGTTCGTTGAAGCGTCGAAACGTCGTGCTTGATAATATGGCACGTCATAAATTGATTACAAAGGCACAACTTGATTCGCTGAAACAACTTCCAATACGATTAAACTTTAGAGTTGAACAGGCTTTCGATGGAGATGCACTTCATTTTCGCGCTTATCTAGCTGATTATCTGAAAGATTGGTGTAAAGATAACGGTTATGACATCTATTCTGATGGTCTGAAAATATACGTCACCATTGACTCGCGATTGCAGAAATATGCCGAAGAGGCTTCTCAAACCCAGATGAAACGTGTACAGAAACGATTTTTTGATCACTGGCGAGGACAAAACCCGTGGCAAGACGAAAATCATGTGGATGTGGTGAATTTTATTGAAGATATCGCTAAACGAACCACTTCGTATAAACTACTAAAACAGAAATTTGTGCATCAGCCCGATTCAATTTCTAAATATCTTAATCAACCCCGTCGCATGAAAGTTTTCGATTATAAGTTGATTGAGAAGGATACAACATTCAGCACAATGGACTCGATTCGTTATATGAACCATTATATGCACAATAGTTTTGTGGCGATGGAGCCCGAAAATGGTTGTGTGCGTGCTTGGGTTGGAGACATTAACTTCAAATTTTGGCAATACGACAATGTGGCACAATCGCGACGTCAGCCGGGATCTACGTTTAAGCTTTTTGTGTATACAGCAGCGATGATGCACGGAATGTCGCCCTGCGATATGCGAACAGACAAACCCGTCAGCTGGAATTATGTAGAGAAAGGCCAACAAAAATCGTGGACACCTAAAAATGCTGATGGACATTTTAGTGGTACCGAAATATCATTGAAGCATGCTTTTGCTCGCTCGATAAATTCGGTTGCTGTTCAAGTAGCACAAGAAGTAGGTATTCCAGAAGTGGTGAAATACGCTTATCTTTTGGGAATCAAGACACCTCTCGAAGAAAAACCATCCTTATGTCTGGGCTCTTCAGATGTCTCTTTGTTGGAATTGGTGAATTCTTTTAGTACTGTTGTTAATGAAGGAATGTATCACGATCCTGTGATTGTGACGCGCATCGAAGACCGAGATGGCAACGTGGTCTTTGAAAACAAACCCGAACAAAAACGGGTGATACCCTACGAAACGGCTTGGCTGATGACCGAAATGCTCAAAGGAGGAATGACCGAACCTGGCGGCACGACTCAAGCTCTTTGGGAGTGGGATTTATTCAAATACGATACTGATTTTGGTGGAAAAACCGGCACTTCATCGAATCATTCTGATGCTTGGTTTGTAGGAGTTACGCCAAAATTGATTGGGGGATCATGGGTTGGCGGTGAACACCGATGTGTGCATTTCCGTACTGGACAATTGGGAGAAGGTAGTCGTACGGCATTGCCAGTGTTTGCTATGTTTATGGAGCGAGTGCTCAAAGATCCTGCGCTAAAGCAGTATCGAGGGAAATTCCCAACCAAACCAAAGGAGATAATCTCTCGAAACTACATGTGTCACACTCGATTGCAGAAAGTTGACACTGATTCTACAGTGATGGAAGGCGATGGAATTATTGATGAAAATGCTGTGCCTGTTGAAGGAAATGAAGATATTCCAAAGCCTGTTCAATAAAGGAGAAACATTTTTAGCATTACTTTATAACTTTTTCAATTGCGTCGCCGAAAATTTGCGCTCTATTTTCCCAAGAATTAGCTCTTGCGTATTCTATTCGAGAAGCTATTTTCTTTGCATTGTCACCATTTAATTCATTCTTTATTGCGGTTAGAAACTCCTCTTTGGTAGACGCAAAACTAGCAATTTCTTCAAATTCAGGTAGGTTGGCGAATCGTGTCAAAACCACAGGAACTCCCACTGCCAGATATTCGTTTAACTTCAACGGATAGACATTTTTATTGATTTCGTTCGCAATATAAGGAATCATACCAGCATCGCAATCGCTCAATAATTTAGGCACCTCATTTGGTGCTACCGGAGGCAAAAACTTTACGTTTTGATACACTGAAAGTCTAGTTTGAACTACAGAATTTCGAACATCACCCACAAATTCAAAATCCACATCGGGTAGATTCTGAATCGCAAATTCAACCTTTTCCAAATCAAAACGCTGATCAACACTGCCGATATAACCTACTTTCTTCCGTTCTCTGTTTGTGAAAGGTTGCTGTTTGGCTTCTGCAAAGAAAATTGGAAAATCTACCCCGTTTTTTACTGTAACAACATATTTATTCCATTCACTTTTCTCTTTCTGAAGAAAATCGGACGTAACAATAATACCATCAACCTTACAAGAAAACTCTTTGTCAAGCACCAAAGCACGATCTCCATGTCTATTAGTACTCATTCCGTCATAACAATAATAGATGTTCGCCTTTTCGTTCATTTTGCCGATTAGCGGAATACCAAAATAGCAATTATAAGCATTTACATTGACAATATTTGTCATATTAAGCTTCCGTAATACTCGTTTCAACGCTATTCTAAAAATCCAAACATTGAGCTCATTAAGCAGCCGAAAAACTCTTTCATTTTGTATGAAATTAGTGGGTATAACTGGAGGTGCTACCCAATTATAGACGTCTGTATCAAAAGAACTTTTCTTTATTTCTAAACGATTTTTAATCCCCAATATGCGTTTTGCTGGAGCGTCACTTCGTCCCAATAGTCCCCAAATTGCATCTTTTAAAGTGAATGGATACTCAACAAATAGAACCTTGTTTTCTCGAGCCAAAAGCGACATCAACTGAACAACAGATTTAGTGTAAGGTCCTTCCCACATGGTGTAAGAAACACATAATATATTTTCATTTCGTAGCATAATGAATGTGGATTTTTCGTGAAACTTAGGCAAAACATTACAAATATAATATTATTTACAAATTGTATGAATTTAAACAGATTTTTTTACAAAAAAAAAGAGGTGCAAATTACCTTGCACCTCAAAACTCATTAAAATCCAATTGATTTATTCTCCTTCAAAACTCATCACAGAATACACATCATGCGCTTTAATAGCATCACGTCCTTTTAAATCGGGAAGCTCCACCAAGAATGCACATTCAATAACCTCACCTCCAAGTTTTTCGACTAAAGCAATGGCTGCTGCTACCGTACCTCCTGTGGCAATCAAATCATCTACGACTATTACGCGCTCATTCTTCTTCACCGCATCAGAATGTATTTCAACTTCGGAAGAACCATATTCTAAATCATATTTTTCACTGATTGTCTGAAATGGCAATTTGCCTTTTTTTCGAACTGGAACAAATCCAACCTTTAATTTATAAGCTAATACTGCACCAAAGACGAATCCACGTGCATCAATACCAACCACTTTATCAACTTGCTGGTCTTTGTATCTGTCGTATAAGATATCGCAAGCTTTTGCAAAAGCTTCACCGTCTTGCATTAGGGTGGTGATGTCGCGAAACGTAATATTTTTGATAGGAAAATCGGGAATTGAGCGAATTTTGCTCTTTAAATCATTCATAAGCAGTTAAAATAATTATTTATGACGAAACAAGTCAAATCGAGTGATTAATCTTGTGTCCAAAATTACAAATTTAAATTGATACTAAGGGAATGAAAACAGAATTTGTTTGCTAAAACACAAAAGGTCTGCAATTGCTTACAGACCTTTTGTGTGTTTGAAAAAATATTATTTTTAACGTACTACTACTTTTGCACTATACAAGCCAATACGAACGATATACATTTGCCCCGAAGGAAGAATAATTTTGCTCGTTCCTGCTTGGACGGATTGTTCACGTACAAGTTTACCCATTGCATCAAAAACTCTCACAAATTCGTTGTTTGGCGTTACCACATTTACAGAGTTCTTATCTGCTCTTACTGCATAATTATCTGCGAACGAATGATTAATACCAGTAGTGAGCGAAACTGTTACTTCATTTGACTCAGACGAAGTTACTGTTGCATTGGCAGCTTTTACAGTATAGTAATAAGTCCCGATTCCATCCAATCCAGTAACAGAATAAGAATTTCCACTTAATACCTCAAAATCTGTCAAAATATTAGTTTTAGTTACACTTCCCTTACCATAAGTAATTGAAGCATCATCGATAGCGAGATTTCCTGCAACTTTAGTGTATGTTCCTCTGATTGTTTTGTAATTCAAAGAAGGATCTAAAGTTAAAGTTTTGGTACCTGCAGTTGTTGCTATTGTAGTAATATTTTCGATAGTAGTCCAGGTAGAACCATCCGAAGAGCCTTCAAGCAAGAACGAAGAACCTCCAGCAACTGTACTATTCCCTTTATACCAAAACGTCATTGAAGTAATCGCACTGCTGTAAAGTGGGGTTTGGATATATTTTCCTGAGGCATCCAACTTCATTGATGGAGACGCTGCACCATAATTTCCTGTAGAAGTATAAGTTGCAGTCACATTTGTAGTCCAACCAGTTGGAGCTGTTGGTAACGAACTAAATCCTTCTGTCACGGTTGTTGGAACAGAACCAGAAGACGTAGTTTTGTACACGTTCAACAAATATTTTGTTGCACCAGTTGCAGCACTCCAATTAGCAGTAAAACTATTGGTTGTTACATCTGTTGCCGCTAATGCAGAGAAACTGCCAAATAT
>JBAXGL010000043.1:0-13708 GCA_037139375.1 Bacteroidales bacterium
GAAATTTCAGTCCTTATGAAGGTCATAGTTGGGTGGATGGCTTTGCTAATAATCCGCAAGGAAATAATCAGGAGTCGAGTTCCGAAAGTATGAATTTCAATGCGGGACTCATTCAATGGGGACAAGTGTCTGGTAACAAAGCCATTCGCGATTTGGGCGTTTACCTCTACACAACCGAACAAACCGGCATCGAGGAGTATTACATGGATACACACCACCGTAATTTTCCGTCTTCACAAAAATACAGCCTCTACTCACGCGTTTGGGCAAATGGAAACGATAACGGCACATTCTGGACATCCGACATCGCTGCTTCTTATGGAATTGAGATGTACCCAATTCAGGGCGGTTCGTTCTATTTAGGTCAGGATACGGTTTACGTGAAACGACTTTGGGACGAAATTGTAGCCAATACCGGCATTTCGAGCAATCAGGCGAATCCGAATCTTTGGCACGACATGATGTGGGAATACTTGGCGTTTATCGACCCAGCCAAGGCTATCGAAATGTATAATTCGTATCCAAATCGTGAGATTAAATTCGGAATTTCTGACGCGCAAACCTACCATTGGTTGCATGCAATGAATGCCTTGGGACGTGTAGATGCAACAATTACTGCCAATTATCCGATAGCATCAGCTTTCCGACTGAATGGAAAAATCAACTATGTGGCGCAAAATTATTCCGCTTCGCCCATCACGGTTACCTTTTCGACAGGTTATCAATTGGTAGTGCCTGCAAGAAAAATGGTGACAAGTCTCGATGGTCAGGTTTCGGGCGCAATCACTGCTTCTTTTGGGCAAGCCTTTGTAGGTGGAAGCGTGAAGTTGAATGCGACTGTTTCGGGTGGAACGCCAACGAAAGTGGAATTTATGGACGGTACTACTTCGTTGGGAACTGTTTCTGCAGCTCCATTCGTGCTGACAGCTTCAAATTTGCAATTAGGAATTCATAATTTCTACGCCAAAATTTACGATGGCGACAAATACAATGTGACCAACACCGCACAAGTTTTGGTAGGAAATCAATTGCCTTATGGCGGAACGGCATCTTCTATTCCAGGAACCATAGAGGCTGGCAAATACGATACCTTCGAAGGTGGAAAAGGCCAAAACATCACCTATTTAGATGTGACAACGGCTAATTCGGGAACCTTCAGAATGGATGAATCCGTTGATGCTTCGAGCGACGCTGCCGAAGGTGCAATAGTAGGTTCTGTCGCTTCGGGCGAATGGCTCAAATACAGTGTGGATGTGGCTCAATCGGGTTTGTATTCGTTTGCTTTCCGCTACGCTTCAGGCAATTCGGCGGGTGGTGGTCCATTCCATTTAGAATTGGATGGACAAGCGATTTCATCCGACATTCTTGTGCCATCTACTTCGAGCACTGTCTGGACGGTTTGGGCAACAAAAACAGTAGCCAACATTCCATTAACCGCTGGAAAACATATTTTGAAAATTGCATTTTCTTCAGGAGAATTCAATTTAGGTAAAATGACATTTACTCGCACCGGCGATTTGGCTTACAGCTATCCATCAGCAAATGCTGGAACGGACTTGAAAGTGGTGCTACCTGCTTCAACGGCTACTCTCGATGGATCAGCTAGCACAGAATCTGCCGCAAAACCGTTGACTTACGTTTGGAAACAACTTTATGGCCCAACGGAGGCAATTATCTCAGATTCAACGATTGCGAAACCTCAGATTTCAGGACTTGTAGAGGGAATGTACAGCTTCAGACTGACTGTGAAAAATGCAGATTTGAAGATTTCGTCAGACGACGTGCTCGTGATGGTGACCAATACCGCAAACGTAGCACCGTCGGTTTCGTTGATTACACCAACAGATAAATCGACCTACACCGAAGGAAAACCGGTAACAATTACCGCTAACGCAAGTGATTTTGATGGAACAATCACTAAAGTGGATTTTTATGAAGGAACAACACTGATTAGCAGCGACAATACCGCACCATATTCAGCCAAATGGAGTCCAGCTCCTGGCAATTACATCATTACTGCCATTGCTACCGATAATGGTAATGCTACCAGCACTTCACAGCCTGTTAATGTGACAATTTCACCCATAATGTTGTGTACCGAAACATCCAATCTGGCAACTCAAGGTACGTTCACTATTGGTTATAAATACACCTTCGAAACGGTTGGTGCCAACGTAAACATTACGTTCGAATTATTAGATGATAAACCTGGGGTGATTGCGTATTTGTGGAAAGAGATACCATTTGGTGAGTCGGCAATGACTAATGTTAGTGGAAAAATATTCACATCAACCGTTAGTGGACAGGCTGTAGGTACGAAATTGAGTTATGCTTGTAAGTTCGCCTTTGCAGGAGGAATGTCGGTGACAAAATACATATCGTATGTCGTAGGTTCAAATTGTTCTACTTCGAATGTTCAAAATGTAATCTTTCCAAAATCGTTATTTTATCCTAATCCATTCATCAATGTATTACACATTAAACTACCGAACGATGGAAATAGATTACGTATTTTTGACAGTTTTGGGCATCTTGTATTTGATCAATTTATTCCTGCAGATTTTATTTTGAATACACAAAATTTTAATAAGGGGATTTATTTTATAAAAACTGAAAATAAGCAGCAATTCGTAAACGTCAAAATAATAAAAGAATAGTCCAACTAATCGAGTAAAAATCCTTCGACTCACGATTTTTTTATTTAACAAGATAATACGATTTATTTCTAGAATTTAGAAAATGCAAATATGAAAATTAGAAGTTTAATAGTTTTGTTGTGTAGTTATTCGTTTATTCTTGCAGGATTTTCTCAATCGAAAATGACTATTGAGCTGAAAGACAATTGGTATTATCTGAATGGCGAGAAATATTTTATCAAAGCCATTGGTTACGAAATCGGTGCACGTCCTGGCCAGCATCCTTATCAGGGAAAACGAGCCGATGATTTGGAGTTGTTGAAATTCGACCTCAAGGTGATAAAAGAGGCAGGCTACAACACCATTCGCACGTGGAGTCAGTTTTCGGAAGCACAACTTAAACTTGTGCAAAAATCTGGGCTGAAGCTTATTATGGGCTTGGAGATTAATCCAGACGGCGACTACAGCGACCCGAAATTTGCGCAAGATTGCCAAACTAGCGTGTCGAAAGTGATGAGCTATGCCAAGAATTACGATTGCATCATCACGTATCTTGTGATAAACGAACCACAAACCGACCACATTCACAAAGTATCGGGTAAAGCTTTCGTGAATCTCATGAAATCTCTGATAAATGTGATACACACCGAACATACTGGAATTCCGGTGACACTCTCCGCCAATGCAATGATCAGCGATTACATGGACGAAAGCATTTTTGATGTGTATGCCTACAACTGCTACGACCACTACGAAGCTCAAACAGCCACTATGGGTTTCAAAGATTACATCAAAGGGTTGAATCAACTAAACGGACTCAATAAACCATTCATTACCACCGAATTTGGGTATTCAGTTTCGCACAAGGGCTATGGTCGCTACGGCGGTCAGACGCTGACGGAGCAAAGCGCAGGACTAATTTCAAACTACCGAGATTTGATGGATGCCGGTGCAGTTGGTATGTGTCCATTCTACTACGCCGATGGTTGGTGGAAAGGCGGAGACCAAAACTACCATAACCCCGAGCAACCCGAAGAGTGGTTTGGCTTTTGGGGTTACCGCGATGTGAACGACAAATACGGTTCGCCTCGTCCAGTGTGGTTTGCGATGCGCGACTATATGAAAGCTTTGATTATCAACCCTAAAAACAAAGAGATTTATCAGTCCGGCACTGTTCCGGTGGAGCTTTTTGTAGATAAAGACGTCCGAAAAGTAGTCGTAAAACTCAACGATAAAGAGTTGTATTCAAAGAGTATAGCCAAAGAAGGCTATTTCTCCGACAATCTGAATCTGACACTGAAAGGCATTCAGGATATGGAACTAGCATTTGAATTTTATGACAAATCGAATAAAGTGTTGAAGACCGAATCAATTATGATTCTCGCCTCCGATTCTCCGATTGATTTACCCAAGTTGAGTATAGAAGTCAACCCTGATAAAGATTTGAACGATAGCAAAACCGCTACCGTGAAAACAAAAATTGAGATCAAAGATGGATTCAAAATTGGCGACGATTTGCGTGTCAGCTACAACACCCATCTCGGTTGGGAAGTCGGCCCTCAGGCATCCGTTTCAATCAAAGATCAATTGACTCAGAAACTGATTCAGTGCGAAAATTCGTTCTCCATTCCCGACAATTCGTGGATTGTGAATGCATCGGCTGGTGTATCGGTTCAATATGGAAAATTCACATTCCGAATTCACGATCAAAAACTGATTTTCCGCGGTGATTGGGCAAAAGAAGTGGGTCGTAAATAACTAAATTATTGACGTAAAAGTCTAAAAATATGCGCACTAACACACAAAAATTATCCATTAAGGAAAAAATCGGATATGGATTAGGCGACACGGCATCTCATTTCGTATGGGATATGGTGGGCTTTTGGCTTCTGTTTTTTTACACCGATGTGTATGGCATTTCGGCAGCTGCTGCAGGTACGATTATGCTCGTCGCACGGTTTTGGGACATGGCGATTGATCCTGTCATTGGTGTCGTATCCGATCGCACGAATACCCGATGGGGGAAATTCAGGCCCTATATTTTGTTTGGTGCTGTTCCGTATGCTGTGTTAGCCATTCTCACCTTTACTACGCCCAACTTAGGCGAAATGGGTAAAATCATCTACGCCGGAGCCACTTATGTGCTGTTGATGACCGCTTATGCAGCCATCAATTTGCCGTATTCTGCCCTCGGAGCTGTGATGACAGACGATACATACGAACGTGCAGGACTGAACACGTATCGCTTTATTGCTGGTTTCACGGGGCAATTTATCGTCACTGGATTGGCATTGACATTAGCTGAGTTTTTTGGTAATGGCAACAAAGCGCAAGGGTTTCAATACACCGTTTTGCTTTTTGCTGTGCTGAGTTTAATTTTCTTTTTCATCACATTTCAAACCACCAAAGAGCGCGTGCAACCGCCTAAAGAGCAGAAAAACTCCCTAAAAGAAGACCTCACCAACCTATTTGCCAACAAAGCTTGGCGTATTTTGGCGATTGTCGGCATCATTTCGTTTATTATGTTCGCAATGCAAAACGCGGCCATTGCCTATTACTTCAAATATTACCTTGGTCGCGAAAGCAATGTGCAACTTTTTAATGTGATTGGCACAGTTGCTTTGATTGTGGCTCTGCCGCTCTCGAAACCCTTGGCAAAACGATTTGGAAATAAAAACGTCTTCATCGGCAGTTCGCTCATCTCAGGTCTCTTTTTTATGTTGATTTACCTGCCCGGAATCAACGATTTGACCACGATTTATACCTTCAATATTATTGCAAAAATGGCCTATGCTCCTGCTGTTCCGCTGCTGTGGACGATGATAGCCGACTCAGCTGATTATGGAGAATGGACTACTGGTCGACGTGCGACCGGACTCTATTTTTCGGCAGCTGTGTTTGCCCAAAAAGCGGGTTGGGGTATTGGTGCTGCCATTGCTGGATGGATTTTGACCATTTCTCAGTTTGTGCCAAACGCAGTCCAATCAGATACAGCTATCACCGGCATTAAACTTCTCGTATCTGTCATTCCAGGCATTTTGTACATGTCGTGTGCGCTGTTTATGATTTTCTACAAAATCGACAGTAAGACAACCGACATGATGAAGCGAGATTTGGATGCGAAACGCGCAAATCAATAATATGACACAACTATTTAAAATTATTTTTTTTGAATTTTAAATCACAGTTCGATGAAAAATCTATTTTTAGGAAGCAACCCAATGAAGGTGGAAGAAAAAGCCGTTTCAGGTCAGTTTGTACAGTTAGAAGGTGAGAAATATTATCAGATAAAGAACTTCGACGCTATGCAGCCGTTTTTTATCAGTCTTGCCAGTGATTCTGACCATTGGATGTACATCTCCAGCACCGGAGGGCTTTCTGCTGGTCGGAAAAATCCCGATACCGCTCTTTTTCCATATTATACAGACGATAAAATCTCCGAATCGGGCGACATCACGGGCAGTAAAACCATTATGCACGTCCATAAAAATGGAAACCGCTATTTGTGGGAACCGTTCTCCGATCGAAACAATGGTGCCTATATCCTAGAGCGCACTATCTCCAAAAGCACAATTGGGAATAAACTCATTTTTGGCGAAAAGAATCTCGATTTAGGACTCACATTCTTCTACTGTTGGATGAACGCAGACGATTTCGGGTGGGTGAAAAAGAGTTGGCTTATCAACGATTCTCAAGAGGTAGTGGATGTGACATTGGTCGATGGACTTCAGAATATTCTTCCATCAGGCATTGATAGACTTACACAAAATGCCTATTCAACATTGGTTGATGGGTATAAAAAAACCGAATTGATTGATGAAGCCAAATTAGCACTGTTCCGAATGGAAGCAATATTGGTCGATCGCCCTGAACCGAGTGAATCTTTGCGAGTGAATACGGTTTGGAGTTATGGTCTCGATAATCCCTCTTTTTTACTGAGTTCGCGACAACTGATGAATTTTAGAAATGGTATTGAGATTGAGCCTGAACACGAGTCAAAAGGTGTTCGAGGCGCATTTTTTGCACATTGCAAACTTACACTGCCGGTCGCTAAGACTCAAACATGGTATTTCGTTGCCGAAGTAAATCTGGATGCTGCAAAAGTAAATAACTTGATTCATTTCCTTACAAATTCCAAACACATTGATTCTGTAATAGAGCAAAATGTAGCCAAAGGAACGGCAGCACTAAAAGCCATAGTGTCTCAAGTAGATGGCATTCAAGAGTGTGCAGATGAATACAGAATGGCTCGTCACTTTGCCAATACACTATTTAATGCGATGCGGGGTGGTGTTTATAATGATAATTACACCATCATTTCGGCAGATTTTGTAAAACATGTGAAGCATTTCAATACAATAGTATGGCAGCGTAACTGCGATCTTCTCACCAATCTCCCTCATGAAATTGAGTATGCAGACCTCGAATTTCTGATTCAGAAACGAGCTGATGCAAATCTGTACAGACTTTTTCAGGAATATCTTCCGCTTACTTTCAGCCGCCGACATGGCGATCCGAGTCGGCCTTGGAATCTGTTCAACATCAATTTGAAAGATGAGAATGGCAATAAAGTTCTTTCTTATCAAGGAAATTGGCGCGATATATTCCAAAACTGGGAAGCACTTTCACTTTCGTATCCAGCATACATCAACGGCATTATTGCCAAATTCCTCAATGCAACTACCGCCGATGGCTACAACCCATATCGAGTGACTAACGAAGGTATTGATTGGGAAGTGATAGAACCTGATAATCCGTGGTCAAATATCGGTTATTGGGGAGATCACCAGATTATATATTTATTGAAGTTATTAGAAGTTTCGCATAGTTATTATCCCAATACACTTGTTTCGTGGCTCAATAAAGAGCAGTTTGCTTATGCTAATGTGCCATATCGTCTAAAAAGTTACAGTGAAATCGTTGCTGATCCAAAGAATTCTATTCTATTTGACAGCAACCTTCATCATAGTATTGAGAAGTTAACTACAGAATATGGAGCTGATGCCAAATTGTTGATTAACAGCAATAACGAGGTTTTATTGGTCAGCTTGACTGAGAAATTACTCGCAACATTGTTGTCAAAACTCAGCAATTTCATTCCCGAAGCTGGTATCTGGATGAATACGCTTCGCCCTGAATGGAATGATGCCAACAATGCCCTTGTGGGACAAGGTGCATCAATGGTTACGCTTTACTATTTGCGTCGATTTGTTGCATTTCTTCAAGATATCTATCTTGACACCGATATCCACTCGTTCGAAATTTCTACTGTAGTTGTCGATTTCTGGCAAAGTATTAACGATGTTTTAACTAAGAATACGGTTCATCTTGCGAAAGGTTTTGATAATCACGAACGTAGAGAAATCGTTGATGATTTGGGGAAAGCAGGTAGCTATTTCCGTGATAGAATTTACAGCGGATTCTTAGGCGAAAAAAATAGAATTTCAAAACATGAACTGATAGATTTTTTTTCAGTCACTTTGCGGTTTATCGACCAATCTATTGACGTGAATAAACGTCCAGATAAACTTTTTCATGCGTATAATCTTATTAAATTCTCAACAAACGAGTTAACTGTTCGTCACTTATACGAAATGCTCGAAGGACAGGTTGCAGTCTTAAGCTCAGGAAAGCTTAAAGCATCTGAAGTTATTGATTTGCTCGAATCGCTACGCAAAAGTGCGTTATATCGTGCAGATCAAAACAGCTATATACTATACCCTAACAAACAATTACCTCTATTTTTAGATAAAAATTGTATCCCAAATGCCGATGTTAAACGAATTACTATTCTAAATAAATTGTTAGAAATTGGTGATACAACTATTATTACGGAAGATAAAAAAGGAGAATTCCATTTTAATGCGAACTTCAATAATGTTGGATTTCTAAGAGCATCACTAAAAAGTTTGAAAGAAAAGGCAGATTTGGAAATCACAGATAATGCGATATTAGAAATCGAGCAATTATACGAACAGGTTTTCGATCATCAATCGTTTACAGGCAGGTCAGGCACATTTTACAAATACGAAGGATTGGGTTGCATCTATTGGCACATGGTTTCGAAGTTGCTTTTGTCAGTGGGAGAGAACATCAAAAGATTTGCAAACGATGGCGTTTCTCCCCAAACTATTTCACAATTGAAATATCATTACGAAGATATTCAAAAAGGAATTGGTGCACACAAATCACCAGCAGAATACGGTTCATTCCCATTTGATCCATATTCGCACACACCGATGATGGCAGGTGTGCAACAACCTGGTATGACCGGTCAGGTGAAAGAAGATATCATCAATCGATTCTACGAATTAGGTGTTATTATTAAAGAAGGTCAATTGACTATTCATCCAACCATTTTGCATAAAGATGAGTTTGTAAAGCCTACAAAATCAGTAAATATGGAAAACTCATCGCCCTATCTTTTATTTAGTTACTGTGGTACTCCATTTGTGTATTTAATGGATGGATTGGTAGGTATTGATGTTTTAACACATGATAATAAGTTATTGCATAATAGCAGTTATTCTTTGAGCATTTCCGATAGTTTATCTTTGTTTAATCGTGAATTGAAGATCAAGAAAATTACTATCCATTTCAACAAAATGGAGTATACTGATACTTATCTTAGCGTTGATTAATAATAAAGGGTTAATAATTTGACGCAAACCGACGGAGAGTCTTTGAAAAATCGAAGATTCTCCGTTTTTTCGTAAATCAAATACGATTTTGATTAGAAATAATAAATAATTGTATCCGATTTTTTGGATGCTTTTGATTTTAATTTATATTTGTAAAAGATTGAATGATAGTTTTGCGTTAAGCAGGCAATTTTTCTAATCATTACTTCTTTTTACCCGCGTATTTCGTTAAATTATTAACCTATTCAACTCGAAATTATGAAAACAGAACAACGAATTTATTCCGTCGAAACCGGTTGGAACATCCTTACAGACAATAAATTATCACAGACCTCACAAATTGTTTTTCTGTTTGGTGACCGCGAACTTTTGAAAAGCGAAAAACTTATATCCGAAATCAAAACATTCTATCCAAAAGCCGATTTAGTTGGATGTTCCACTTCTGGTGAAATATGTCAGGACGAGGTGAAGAATGGAACCATTGTGTCTACAGCGATACATTTTGAAAAGACATGCGTATCAGTATCTTCCGAAACCATAGGAGAGGCTCGCGATAGCTTTGCATTGGGGCGAAAATTAGCTGAGAATCTCTCGAAAGCTGATTTAAAGCACGTTTTTGTATTAAGCGAAGGCCTTAATATTAATGGAAGTCAATTGACAAAAGGGATAAATGACATTTTGGGTGCGTCAATTTCTGTTACCGGCGGATTAGCTGGAGATCAGGCATTATTTCAAGAAACTGTCGTAGTGTGCAATGCTGTAGGGAAAAAAGACATTGTTGTTGCCGTTGGATTTTATGGCGAATCAATCAAGGTAGGATATGGATCAAAAGGCGGTTGGAGTTCTTTTGGTGTTGACAGAATGGTTACTAAATCGGTAGCTAACGTCCTCTATGAATTAGATGGTAAACCCGCATTATCTATTTATAAAACCTATTTAGGAGAACATGCCGCACAACTACCTTCATCTGCATTATTGTTCCCGATTAGTTTTCGTAGTGGAGAGGAGTCTATTGTACGTACTATTTTATCTGTAAATGAGGCTGATGGAAGTATGATTTTTGCAGGCGATATTCCACAAGGTGAATATGTTCGACTGATGAGTTCGAGTAACGATAAATTATTTGGTGGTGCAATCGATGCCGCAGAAATGGCTTTAGAAAGTTTGCAGGCTTCAACACCTGATTTAGCTTTTTTGATTAGTTGTGTAGGTCGAAAATTAGTGCTCAAAAATAGGGTGGAAGAGGAGCTTGAAGGTGTAAAAGAGGCACTGGGCGGCGATGTAACGATGACAGGATTCTACTCTTACGGTGAGATTTGTCCTACAAAACCATTTGATCAAAAATGCGAATTACACAATCAAACCATGACTGTGACTGTTTTTAAAGAGATTTGATTGTGTTTCTATGATTTAATAATGAATATTATCCACAAGATAAATATTGAAAAATGAATAAGTTATTGGCTCGTCAAATAAAAAAAACCATCGGGACCCTCGACAATCAATCGGAAGATGTGAAGCGGTTTATCGAGATGGTCGGAGATAGTTATGAAGCTTATGAAGATGATGCCTCGATGTTGCATCATTCGCTCGAAATAAGTTCCACTGAACTTCGAGAAGCTTTTTCTATTCAGAAGAGGGCAGCTGATGAACGAGGAGATATTATTCAGAAAGTAAAAAAAGCCATTTCATCGTTGAAGGTAAATGATCCGAAGTTTTACACTTTGACCGATACAGACGATACGGATAGCCTTTTGAATTGTCTGATAGAGCTGATTGATGAGCACAAACGAATGGCAGACTCGTTACGTCAAAATAGCGACTACCTGCGCGAAATATTAGATTCTCAGAGTGTTGGTGTTACTATTATTGATTTAGAAAGCCACGAAATATTATTTATCAACAAAAAAGGAGCAGAGTTATACAAAGGATCTAAAGAAGAAATTATTGGCAAAGTCTGTCACAATCTTATCTGTCCTACACTTTGCGGACAATGTTCTTTTACTAACGATGTGAAACCCTTTTCTTCATCTGAAAAGGAGCTGATAGACATCAATGGAGATAGAATCCCTATCTTAAAATCTATCGTTCATTCTAATTATAATGGGAGAGAGTGTCTCATTGAATCGTTTATCGATATCACTGCCCGCAAAGAGTTCGAAAATGAGATTATCAAATCGAAAGAGGTAGCTGAGCAGGCTAATCGAGCAAAATCCGACTTTTTGGCCAATATGAGTCACGAGATTCGAACGCCTCTTAATGGTGTAATCGGATTCTCAGATTTGTTGATGAAAACTGAGCTCAACGATATGCAGATGCACTATATGCAGACTGTTTATAGCTCGGCAAATTCATTACTTGAGTTGCTCAACGATATACTCGATTTCTCTAAGATAGAAGCGGGAAAACTGGAGTTGAATTACGAAAAGACCGATTTGATTGAATTGGTAGAGCAAATAGGCGATGTTATCAAGCATAAATCTCACGAAAAAGGAATCGAATTATTGCTCAATATTCCTGCCGATATTCCTCGGTTTGTGTATACCGACTCGGTGCGTTTACGTCAGGTGATTATCAATCTGTTGGGCAATGCCCTCAAGTTTACCGAAGCAGGTGAAGTAGAGGTGAAGGTAAGTATTGGTGAAGAAAATTTAGAAACAAATAGAAGACCGTTCACATTCTTTGTGCGCGATACCGGAATAGGAATTCCTCTCGAGAAACAACGGAAAATATTTGAGTCGTTCTCTCAAGCCGATTCAGCTACTACTCGAAAATATGGAGGCACTGGTTTAGGATTGACGATTTCTAATAGCTTAGTCGAAATGATGGGGTCAAGGCTGGAATTAGTCAGTGAGCCAGGATCAGGAAGTGTTTTCTATTTCACGGTAGAGTTGTCAAGCGAGCATGGTGAACCTGTACAATACAACGGTATCAGCAATATCAAGAGTATTTTGGTTGTAGATGATAATTTGCACAACCGAACAATCCTTGGAGACATGCTAACTCCATTTAAAATAAAAGTGGATATGGCTGCCGATGGAATTGAGGCCTTGTCTAAAATTAGGAGTAGTAGTATGTATGATGTCATCATTATGGATTACAATATGCCGATGATGAATGGAATTGAGGTTATTCGGTATATACGCGAAAAAATGAATATCCCGAAAGAAGAGCAGCCCATCATTTTCCTTCATAGCTCTTCAGATGATAACCGGATTTTCAAAGAGTGTGCGAAGTTGGGCGTAAAGCAAACGATGATGAAACCAGTGAAGATGACTCAGTTAATCAAGTCTCTTTCACAAATTTCGGAAACTCAACCTGCTACGGTTGCTCAATTACAGACTGTTAATAACCACACAGATTGTCTGATAAATGAAAAAGCAAACGCATACACTGTATTGATTGTTGAAGATAATGCTACAAATATGTTTTTAGCAAAAACAATCATTCAGAAAGTATTGCCAAATGTAATCGTGGAAAAGGCCATCAATGGGGAAGAAGGTGTGGCGAAATATAAAGAGGTGCATCCCGATATTGTGTTGATGGATATTCAAATGCCAATAAAGAATGGATACGAAGCATCAGTCGAGATTCGCGAATATGAAAAAAAGGAACGGATATATGCTCCGATACTTGCACTCACTGCGGGAACAGTGAAAGGCGAAAGAGAGCGATGCCAAGAGGCTGGAATGAATGATTATCTTTCAAAACCAGTGGTCGAGAATACCCTTCGCGATGCATTTAATAAATGGTTGTCGATTAAGGATATTATAAGTGAACCTCGTAAAGAAGTGGTCGTGGATGTGTGGCGCTATAATAAAGAAGAGCTTATGTCGATGATTGGAAATGATGATGAGCTGTTTTCTGAACTTAAAGAGTCGGCAGTAGAATCTTTCGATGAGTGTATCAGTCACTTGAAAGAGGCAATGGATCAAAATGATTTGACTCAAATCAATCGCATTGGTCATAGTCTGAAAGGAATGGCATACAATATGCGCTGTAATTTGCTTGGCGACTATGGAAAGCAGATGGAGAATCAAAAAGAATATGTTCAACAAGATGTTGTCGACCTTTTTCTGTTGATAGATAAAGAAATCAATTATTTGAAGTCAGTGATGTAAGTATCTGTTTTCTTGCACATAAAATCATTGAATGCCTCGCAAACACAACAATGCGGGGCTTCTTTTTTTGTTTACGTATTGTGGCTAAGCAGCAAGTTTATTATTGATTATCTTTGTCTCCGAAGTACATAACTCATAACTCATATCTCATATCTCAAATCGTGCGATACTTCCTTCACATAGCTTATGATGGCACCAACTACCGCGGTTGGCAGCGCGGACCCAACGCTTTAGGCGTGCAGGAGGTTATTGAATTAGCTTTGGCGAAGCAATTGGGAGTGAAAACACCCGTTGTGGGCTGTGGTCGAAC
>JBAXGL010000044.1:0-13573 GCA_037139375.1 Bacteroidales bacterium
TGGCGTTTGACAAAGGGTGGCGCTTGGTGACGTTTGAAATGAAATCCGCCAAAAAGCAGACGTCCCAATGCAAACAAACCGGCTGCTTGCCAAAATGTGATTGCCGTCAGATGAAAAATGGACGGTATCAACCAATTCCACAAAACCATGACTAATGCGCTAAGCGCCGAAAAACCGATTAGAATGAGAGGTAGAAAGAAGAATCGTCTTCTTTTCCAGGCTGTTTGATGTATTGTGTCCATGTGTCAATAATTTAGTTCTTGATACAAATAGTTTAATTTTTTGCGGAGGTGCTTCACGGCGTAACCTTTTCGACTGATGATGGTTTTGATGTTTTCGCCTTTCTGATCAGCAATCTGCTGTAGTGTCATATCTTCGATTTCGTTGAGTAGGAACACTTCTCGCTGATTTTCGGGGAGTTCGTCCAACGCCGTTTGAAGCTCTTTCCAAAAAATATCTTTGAAATCGGCTAACTCTGGGTTGTCACTATCATCGAGCAACAGAATTTCTTTGAAGTTGAACTCGCCATCGTCACTCTCGTAGCTGAAATCGTCGAGCAACGCATCCGTTTTCTTTCGCTGTCGGTCGGTAATTTTGTTGCGAGCCACTTCGTAAAGCCAACCACTGATATTCTCCAATTCAGCCAGATTGGTCAATTTACTGAGCTGATACCAAACGTCTTGCAATACGTCTTCGGCATCCTCTATGGTTTTCACCTTTCCGCGAACAAAACCAAACAAATTCTTACCAAATTGTTGGATAGTTTTGGTAATAGAAGTTGAATTTTGTTCACTCATCGATAAATCAATTAAAGTCTCCATACAATTGAAGACGAACGAAGCGATTTTTTACTTTACAAATGAAACGATTTTTTTATTCTTAGCAAAAATTAATTTCAAAACGACCTGATCTAAACCTATAAATCAGAAAGAGACACCAAACCTGACATCTCTTTCTAAATATATCTGCTCAAACTATGATCACCCAATCGATTTGGTAATTTCAATCCTCAAACCAAGGGCAGCAATAAAGCGATAAAAAACACCGACACTCGGCGATATTAATCCGTTTTCAACTCGTGAAATATATGATTTTGTTGTTCCTGTACGTTGAGCTAATTCTGTTTGCGTCATTTTCACCTCTTTGCGAGCTTGATGAAGTACCATTCCAGAATAAAAATCATACGCTTCTTGTTCAAAAACAGCTCTCTCAGCAGAGCCATCTACTCCATATTTCTGATTGAGAATTTCGCTATAATTTTTGATTTTGTTGTCGTTTGTATTCATAATATTCCTCCTTAATTTTATTTGCTTTTTCAATTTCTCCTGCTGGTGTTTTTTGTGACTTCTTCTGAAATCCATTGAAAAAAACCACGATTTTATCCTCATCAAACACAAAGAAAACTCTGTAAATATTTGAATTGTATTCTATTCTTAACTCATACAAACCATCTTTTATCAACTATATAAATTTGACAGGAAGCCTATCTTGGCTTCGTAAAAGAGTCAAAATATAATCTATTTTTTGTTACTCTTTTTGGGTTAATGATGCTAAGAAATTCTCAAAATAGCCGCCAAAAGTAATAATGAATCGCTTCATGATACAAAAATACAAAAGTTTCATTATCGTGAAACTTTTTGTATTCAAATATTGGTAATTTGAGAAATATCTATTCACATCCTCCATTCAATTTGGGGCGTAGGCGACTCTTGAAAATCTGACTTCCGGCATATTTATCTCGCAATTTATCTCGAAAAACGTGACGCTCTGTTTCGGGCAACGACAGCACCTCTTTACACTCGTCGGAACAACAGGCATCGTACTTAGCAGCACACGCATTGCACTGTATGAAAAGCAGATGACAATCGTCGTTCGCACAATTGATATGGGTATCGCAGGGCGCACCGCATTGGTGGCATTTTGCCAACACATCGTCGGTCACAGCCTCTCCCATTCGTTCGTCGAACACAAAGTTTTTACCGATAAAATTAGACGCAATTCCCTGTTTCTTAATCTCTTCGGCATAAGCAATGATGCCACCGTGAAGCTGATTCACATCCTCGAAACCGTGATGGCGCATATAGGCGCTCGCTTTTTCACATCGAACACCGCCGGTGCAGTAAAGCAATATTTTCTGATCTTTTTTGTCTTTCAACTCTTCGACCACCATCGTCACCTCATCGCGAAAAGTATCGACATCGGGACACCAAGCATTTTTGAAATGCCCGATTTCGCTTTCGTAGTGGTTGCGCATATCGACCACAATGGCACTTTCGTCTTCAACCAGTTTATGAAACTCAAGCGGTGAAAGATGCGTGCCCACATTGGTCACGTCAAACTCATCATCGGGTAAACCGTCTGCCACAATCTTTTTGCGTACTTTGACAATCAACTTTAGAAACGCCGTTTTATTCTCCTCAATCGCCCATTTGATAGGCATATTTCTGAGTTCTGGGGTAGATTCAAGAAATGTAAGAAAAGCGTCGAGATGATGTTCTGGCACATTCATTTGTGCATTTATTCCTTCGCGTGCCACATAAATGCGACCATTGCATCCCAAATCAGAAAGCTTCCGATACAAATCATCACGAAACTCCTGTGGATTATTCAAAATCACATAGCGATAAAATGAAAGAGTGCGTCTATTAAACGTCTCCGATTCGAGTATTTTAAGAAGATCTTCCTTGCTGTACTTGTTGTGTAGCATTGATTTATGGTTTTACTTTGCCCATAATAAACAAATAAAGGGGTGAAATGTTTGAATCTGAGGGAATGCTCAACGAAAAGTGGAAATTATAAAAGCAAATCCATCCTATCGGAAGCAAATCCACGATAAAAGGAGTGTCAATGTCAATAATTCAACCTAAACGTGCAAATCAAATAAAAAAACGGCATTATCAGTTATTCATTTATACAAAATACTCATCAATTTTAACTAATTTTGCACTTTTATGACTTTCAATAAAAATGGACAAACCCTCAATATTTAAATGGAGCATCACTATCGCAATAATACTGATAATTAGCGGTGGTGCATTTTTCATTTATGAACGGTTTGCAGACGAAAATGCTGCTGCCAAGACCGATTTGATGCTACTTATCCCCGACCACTGCGATGCGTTTTTGAGTATCGATCAATTTGCACAATTGAAACAGGTCAAACAAAACACTCTTATTCAATCCTATTTTCAAAGCCAAACCTATCCTTCCATATTCAAAACGCTTAGTCGAATTGAACCCTATCTACAAAAAACTACGTGGAAAAGTGCCAAAAGCAATCTGCATCAGATGATTATCTCTTTCCACTCGTGGGAAAACAGTCGTGCGGAACTGTTGCTCTTCAAGATGGAAGCTGGTGACAGAGAGGAGATTAAGAAGATACTTGGTGTCGCATTCAAGAGTTCGTTCACGCCGCTCGAAGAGAGTAATGCGGGCATCGAAGTGACACATTATTACGTTTCTACAGGCACAAAGTTTCACTGCTTTTTCTACAAAGGCATCTTTGCCGGAAGTTTCAACAATAGGCTGATAGATGAAACGATTGTTCACATGAAAAACAACAAAGGGACTGATTCTGACGCAGATTTTATTGATGTTGCAAATGAAAATGAGCAAAAGGGGTCTTTGAAGTTTTTCGTAAGACTGAATGGCATTCCTCTCTTTTTTGGGAATAATCCGAATCGGACAGATACGTTAAATTTGACAGAATGGATTGCACCGACATTATCGTTTGAGAAAAACAAGATAACGATGAACTGCTCTACTTCACCGCTATTTGAAAATAAAAATTGGCTGAGTTTTTTGATTGGTCAGACAGCTGGTCGACCGCTAAATCCTGCCGTAATAAGTGAAAAATGCTCTTTTTGCATTCATTATGGACTAAGCGATTTAGATCGTTTCAACCAAAATCAACAACGAGTGTTTGGAGAAAATCAAAAAGATTCGAGCATCTTTAGAAAGGATAATCTGAGCATCGACTCCATTTTCAATCAGCATTTCGACAGCGAAATAAACATCGCCTACTATCCGGTGAGTGTGCCCGAAAGGCTGTATCAGAAAGTGATTGTCATTCGCCTGACAAACGAATTGGAATTCAGGAATAAACTATCGAAGCTTTACAACTTTCGTGAAATCAGCAATGACGAAGCAAATATGAACAAAGCAAAAATGATTGCCTTGTCAGAGTCGTTTATCACCTCTGTTTTTGGGCAAATATTTTCGCTCGGTGAATCTTTGGCTTACTGCGATTTAGTGGATAATTATCTAATCGTTGCAAATCGCCCCGAAACTGTCAAAAGCTACATCACAGACATCAAAAACAGTGACAATATCGGTGATAAAATATGGTATCACGAAATTTCGGGTGAGATTGATTCAAAAAGCAATCTTTACTTTATTGGTCGCGGAAATAGCTTCATAGAAGATCGGTATATTTTGCCATTTGGCTTACCGAGTTTTCTAACTGAAAATCAATTTTTATTCCGAAACAATGTATTTTGCTTTCAATTCAATGCTGAAGAGAGCTTTATTAATGCAAATGGAATCATAAAACAGATTAAACGGTAACGCAAATTTTCGATAATACATCATAAAAAACTATCTTTGCGTTTCTAAAATTTTCAAGATGGGCAACATAATCGAAAACAACAATCCAACCGCTATATTGCTGATGCACTGCCCCGACAGACCGGGTTTGATTGCATTGATGACCGACTTTATCAATACCAATGGCGGAAACATCGTTTACCTCGACCAACACGTCGATCGCTTAGAGAAGGTTTTCTTTATGCGCATCGAGTGGGAAATCGACCGATTCATCATTCCACGCGACAAAATTGACGACTTTTTCAACACGCTTTATGCGCTTAAATACGACATTACCTACCGTCTCTATTTCAGCGATTATGTGCCTAAAATGGCGATATTCGTTTCGAAAATGTCGCACTGCATCTACGATTTGCTTTCGCGCTACATAGCTGGTGAGTGGAATGTGAGTGTGCCGATTATTATCAGCAACCATCCCGATTTGGAAAATGTCGCTCAGCGTTTCGGAATTGAGTTTCATTGCATTCCGATTACCAAAGAGACAAAAGCCGAACAAGAAGAGAAAGAGCACGAATTACTACTAAAACACGGCATCGACTTTATCGTGTTGGCGCGCTATATGCAGGTGGTTTCGGAAGATTTCATTCACAAATATCCCAATCGAATCATCAATATTCACCACTCGTTTTTACCAGCATTTGTGGGTGCGAAACCGTATCATGCGGCTTTCGAGCGCGGTGTAAAACTCATTGGAGCCACCAGCCACTATGTGACCACTGACCTCGATGCCGGACCAATTATCGAACAAGACATCACCCGCATTTCGCACAAAGACACCGTGCAAACGCTCGTGCACAAAGGTCGCGACCTGGAGAAAATCGTCCTCTCGCGTGCCGTAGAAAAGCACATCGACCACAAAGTGTTGACGTACAAAAACAAAACGGTGTTGTTTAATTAACACCTCCCCCAACCCCGAAGGGGAGTTAAAAAGCAAAAATTATCAACAATGAGTAAAGCAAAAATATCCATACGTTTTTTTGATGACCGTGAGGTGCGTGCCTTATGGGATGAAGAAAACAACAAATGGTGGTTTTCTGTTTTAGACATTGTGGCTGTGCTCACCAACCAAAACGACTACGCTAAAACTCGCAACTACTGGAAATACCTCAAAGCTAAATTAAAGAGAGAAAACAGTCAAGTGGTTAGTATCACTACCCAGTTGAAATTTCTTGCACCGGATGGAAAAAGACGTTTAGCAGATATGTTAGATTATGAAGGTATCGTTGCATTGGGGAAAGAGTTTCCTGGCAAAAAAGCAAACCGCTTTATCGATTGGTTTACCTACAGTGATGAGAGTATTGACGGAAAAAGTAAAACCAAGGCGTATGCCCTGTTCGAAAGTTCGTTTATAAATGGCATCGAAATTGGCTCTACCAAAGGATTACAACAAATTCATGCCTATTTGTTTGGCGGATTGTACGATTTTGCAGGACAAATCAGGCAGAAAAACATCTCAAAAGGTGGTTTTCAATTTGCTTCATCACGCTTTTTAGACAATACTTTGAAGCAAATCGAAGCAATGCCAGAAACTACATTTGAAGAAATAGTAGATAAATATGTAGAAATGAACATTGCCCATCCATTCATGGAAGGAAATGGCAGAAGCACTCGAATATGGCTCGATTTAATACTGAAAAAGCGCATAAATAAATGTGTTGATTGGAGTAAGATTGGCAAAAGCGACTATATGAATGCTATGATTCAAAGCCCGATAAATGGCAATATTCTAAAAAAACTTTTAGAAAGCAGTTTAACCAACAAGATCAACGATCGCGAAATGTTTATTAAAGGCATTGATTATTCGTATTACTACGAAGAGAATGAATAAAAGTTTTAGAAGGCTTGAAACAATAAAATAAAGAAAACCCGATGGAAATTCCAAAATTTGATGAAACGTTTATTCCAATTATAGAAGTACTGAAAGCTGGAGAAGTTATTAAGTCGAGAGAATTGATTGAAGAGGTAAAGTCAAAGTTTTATTCAGGATTAACTGAAGAGCAACTCAAACAAGTCACGAAATCGGGTGAGTTGCTCATTGACAATAGAATAGCTTGGGGAAAATCTTATTTAAAGAAAGGTGGTTACGTTTTCTTTCCCGAGAGAGGAACTGTTCAAATAACTGAAAAAGGTAAAAATCATTCATTAAGTTTATCTGTTAGAGATTTAGAAAATGAAAGTTCCCTGTTTGATTTTTACAAACAAGAAAAGAGTTCAAACCAACCGGAAAATACAGGAACTAATGCGATTTCTTCCCCACAAGATTTGATAGATGAAGGTTTTAATAGAATTGAGTCTGACGTTAAAGATGAACTGCTTAATAAATTAAAAAAAATTGACCCGTATTTTTTTGAAAAAGTTGTGCTCCAGCTTTTAAAGAAAATGGGATATGGAGATTTTATTGAGACTGCGAAATCAGGTGATGGAGGAATTGATGGTATTATAAATGAAGATAAACTCGGTCTTGATAAAATTTATATTCAAGCTAAAAGATTTAATGAAGGTAAAGTAAGAGAAAAAGATATTAGAAATTTTATTGGTGCCATGAGTGGCGACACAAACAAAGGTGTTTTTGTCACTACTTCTGAATTTGATGGAAAAGCTTTGGAAAAGGCTCGATCAGCTCATCATAAAATCATCTGTATTGATGGTGCAAAACTTGTTACACTAATGCATGAATTCAATGTGGGTATTCAAGTGAAGAATACATATGAAATAAAACAGATTGACGAAGACTTCTTTGATGAGCAATAAAAACGTAATACATTAACAACAATCTACAAAAAAACAACCCCAATTTTATAGTCTACCTTTTCGGGAAAGCATAGAATGAGGCTTATAAAATGAAAATAGCAATAGTAAAATACAATGCCGGCAATATCTATTCGGTCGATCACGCGCTGAAACGCCTCGGCGTGAATGCTGTGATTACCGACAACAAAGAGGAATTGATGTCGGCTGACAAAATAATTTTCCCCGGACAAGGCGAGGCATCTACCACGATGGCTTACCTCAAACAGCATCGGTTAGACGAGGTGATTAAGAACCTCAAACAGCCGCTGTTTGGCATTTGCATCGGCATGCAGCTGATGTGCCGCCACTCTGAGGAGGGCGATACGGAATGTCTTGGTATTTTTGACACCGAAGTGAAGCGTTTCATTCCAGAAAAGCACGAAGACAAAATTCCGCACATGGGATGGAACAGCATCTACGACCTCAATCCCGTGTTGCTGCCCAAATCCATCGAAAACGAATTTGTCTATTTCGTGCACAGCTACTATGTGCCACTGAACGACTTTACGGCTGCCAAAACAGACTATATTCAGCCATTCAGCGCAGCGTTGCAAAAAGATAATTTTTATGCCTGCCAGTTCCACCCCGAAAAGAGCGGAAAAGTAGGCGAAGAGATTTTGAAACAGTTTTTATCTATTTAATGAGCCAATTAGACAATGTGCTAATTTGCCAATGAAAACAAACAACTTACGTCTTTCGATTTAATTCGTAATTCGTAATTCGTAATTAACTAATGATGATTGAATTAATTCCCGCAATAGACATTATCGACGGCAAGTGTGTTCGTCTGACGCAAGGCGATTACAGCCAAAAAACGATTTATAACGAAGACCCGCTTGAGGTTGCTAAACAATTCGAAGACAATGGCTTAACTCGTCTTCATTTGGTGGATTTAGATGGTGCCAAAGCACAACATATCGTCAATCATAAAGTATTGGAGCGCATTGCATCCAAAACCAAGATGGTAATCGACTTCGGTGGCGGGCTGAAAAGTGACAGTGACCTCGAAATTGCCTTCAATTCAGGTGCGCAAATGGTAACCGGCGGAAGCATTGCAGTGAAAAATCCGGCTGTTTTTGCTTCGTGGTTGGCGAAATACGGTAGCGAACGAATCATCCTCGGTGCAGACGTAAAAGGCGACAAAATTGCTGTCAGCGGTTGGAAAGAGGAAACTGATCTTAAGTTGAACGATTTCTTGAATAGTTATGTAGATCAAGGTGTTAGCAAAGTCATTAGCACCGACATCAGCAAAGACGGCATGCTGCAAGGCCCTGCCACAGAGCTTTACCAACAGATGATGGTCGATTTCCCAAGTCTCTACATCATCGCTAGCGGTGGCGTAAGCGGTATGGACGACCTCGAGAAATTGAACGATGCCGGAGTTCATGCCGTGATTTTCGGCAAAGCGATTTACGAAGGTCGCATCAACCTAAGAGATTTGAGAAAATTCTTGTAAGCCCCCAGTCAATAGTAAATTGCTAAATTGTAAATCAAACAGATGTTAGCTAAACGAATTATACCTTGCCTCGATGTGAAAGACGGAAAAACCGTCAAAGGCATCAACTTTGTCAATTTTCGCGATGCAGGGGACCCAGTAGAGCTTGGCAAAATGTACAGCGACCAAGGCGCTGACGAATTGGTTTACCTCGACATTACGGCTTCGCACGAAGGGCGCAAGACCTTTACGCACATTGTGCAACAAGTCGCTGCCAAGGTAAGCATTCCGTTTACTGTGGGTGGTGGTATCAACGAGTTGAAAGACGTGGACCGGCTGCTAAATGCAGGTGCCGACAAGGTTTCTATCAACTCATCGGCTTTGCGAAATCCGGATTTGATTGACCAAATTGCCAAGCATTTCGGTTCGCAGGTGTGTGTGGTGGCCATCGATGCCAATCTCGAAGCCAATGGATCGTGGCAATGCTACTTAAACGGCGGTCGAGTGCCCACAGATAAAGAACTTTTCTCGTGGGCAAAAGAGGCTGAAAACCGTGGTGCAGGCGAAATTCTCTTCACGAGCATGACGCACGACGGCGTGAAAACCGGTTATGCCAACGATGCACTTTGCACATTGGCAGAAAGTCTGCATATTCCTATTATTGCTTCGGGTGGCGCAGGAGAAAAAGAGCATTTCCGCGATGCGTTTCTTCTTGGAAAAGCTGATGCAGCTTTAGCTGCAAGCGTTTTTCACTTCGGCGAAATTCCGGTGCAGCAGTTAAAAACTTACTTGCGTGAAAATGGAATAATTGTAAGGTAGAAAGAATCATTTATCAAAATAAACAATTTCAATCTGATTCATACGTTTTTATCATAAATAGCAGATTATGGAAAAAAGAGCCGTCTTATCAGTTTTAATGCTTATCTCATTTTGCTCCCTTTTTGCCCAAGAATATATCGAACAAAACCAACCCGATGTAGACTTCAAACGATTACATTTCGGTTTTTCTGTTGGCTTGAATACACAAAACCTGCTACTCACGCATGTTGACCAATCAGCAAATAGTGAACAATGGTATGCGGAAGTTCCAAATTTTAATCCGGGGTTTAGCGTTGGACTTGTCAGTGACCTTTATTTGAGTCGATATTTGAATTTGCGATTTGTCCCAGGACTTCATTTTGGCAGTAAAGAAGTAGATTTTAAGCGATTGAACAGCAATGAAATCGTGACTCAGGATTTGAAGTCCAACTACCTCCTTTTACCCATTGAATTAAAATATTCTGCGTTAAGACTTAACAATAGTCGTCCATATCTGATGGTAGGCGGTGCTGCAGGATTTGATTTAGCCCTTAAAAAAGGAGATACTGAATTAATTAGATTAAATCCACTGGACTATTACTTAGAAATTGGAGTTGGATGCGACATTTACAACAGTTATTTCAAATTGATTCCAGAGTTGAAATTTTGTTTTGGGTTAAGCAATGTGTTGGATAAGCAACGAACCGATTTAGATGGTCCGATTACAGGGTCAGATCCAAAAAAATACACGAATGCCTTATCTAAGGCCGCTTCAAGAATGATCGTACTTACTTTCTATTTTGAATAATTGCATTATAAATGGCATCCTGAATAAGCGTTCGGGTATCCATTTGGCTCAATTTCTTATTCCAACGATTTGGATAGACTCGATTGGATAGGAATATATAAATCAATTGATTTTCGGGATCTATCCAAAAGCAAGTACCTGTAAAACCAGTATGACCTACGGTTGAAAGCGGAGCTAAATCACTCGTTGGACCGTTGCTTGGCTTTATTGGATTTGGCTTGTCAAAACCTAAACCACGTCTGCTATCAGGACTTTTGGCGTTCATAAAAAGCTGTACAGTTTCTCTATTTATCAACTTCTCACCTCCATATTCTCCTTTGTTCAAAAGCATTTGACATAACTTAGCTATGTCGTTGGCATTCGAAAACAGACCAGCATTGCCTTCCACTCCTCCTGCAAGCGCAGCTAATTCGTCATCCACATTCCCTATCAGCAGTTGATTTCTGAAGAAATGGTCATTCTCGGTCGGAGCAATATGTAGTCGATCGAATTTTCTCAAAGGTAAATATCCCGTATTAAATGCGCCTAATTTCGAATACAATTTTTTTGCCAATAAGCTGTCAATGGTCGTTTGAGATAGGTTGTTAATCATCATTCTGAGTAGCATAAAATTAAGATCGCTGTACACATATTTCTGTTTCGAAGCAAGCTTTGTGTCAATCAGTCGTTTCATCATAATGTCGTAATAAGCAGGATTCAGGTAAAAATTTTCTGCCACTTTCACACGATAAGGCGGAATCTCTTTTTCCGACACATACATCTTATCGAAACTTAAATTCTTCTGTGCATATAAGTTTTCATCAATTTGCATCGGATATTTGTTGCTTTGTGTCACACTTACCAAAGATCCTTCGTAGCTGCCAGAGTCGAATAACATTTGATAAAATGGGATAAACGCAGGTAAACCTGACTGGTGATAAAGCGCTTCTTTCACAGTAATATCTCCGACATCAGTACCTTTGAGCTGTGGAATAAAGCGTTCTAACTTGTCTCGCAACAGGAATTGATTCTGATCGTATAACAACATCAATGCAGGAACTGTTGCTGTTGCTTTGGTCATCGACGCCAAATCGTACAAATCATAGGTATCCACAGGATGTGTACCTGCGTAGTCAAAATAGCCAAAATTCTTGTTGTAAACGACTGAGCCATTTTTTGCAACCAGCACTTGACATCCTGGAATGGCTTGTGCTCGCAGGGCATCATTGACTATAGAATCAATCCGGATCAGTTTTTTCGAATCAAGACCTACCGATTCAGGTAGTTGATAACTCAATCTAGTTTTTTCTGATTTTAATCCAGATTGATAGGCGAACAAACTATCCACCGTCACAGGCAGATGACCATTAGCTTCAACTCCTCCAAAAAGCAGTTGAGCCGCATTATGCTGAACAATAGGTGTGCTTTCATAAGCCATCAACACAGCTTTTGATTCATTTACAAGTTGCTTGTAGACGCTCATTTTATAAGGTGAAACAAAAAAACTTGTCACCAATTGATTGCGATTATCCATTTGTGACAGCAACTGATTGACTCGGGTTACGTTCTCTGCTTTATCGGAATATATACCGACAATAACCGTCGAAAAGCCTTTAAGTGCAGATACAACAGCATTGAACTGATCAACAGTAGTTGATTCTGTTACCGAAAAAGAGACAACATTCGCATACAAATGTGAAGTCGACTGAAATGTCGTATTTTTATCACCAATAGACACGATAGCGATTGATTCTAAATCCAGATGCGATAGTGGAATCTTATTTTCACTATTTTTGAGAAGAGTCAACGATTGTTGTGCCAACGTATGATTCAATAATTCTGAAGCGATGGTATTCAGTCGATTTGACAGACTATTGAGGTCAATGGGTTGGTAGTGATTCAATCCTGAAATAAATTTATAAGAAAGTACTTTTCTGCATTTTCTCGCTATGGTTGACGAATCTATCACACCCGATAAGACAGCTTGCAAAACAGCACGATGCTCGACAATAGGATTCGCTGGATTGAGCAAGATATCGTTGCCAGCCATTAATGCTTTGACCGCTACACTTTCGCCTTTTGAAGCAATTGCTTTCATCACCAAAGCATCAGTAAAGATCAGTCCTTCGAAACCCAATTCATTTTTAAGCAAATCGGTGATCACACTGCTCGACATCGAAGCCGGAATCGTATCATTATCAAAAACAGGCAAATACAGATGTCCAACCATCATTCCTGATAAGCCACTTTTAATGTATTTTTTGAACGGGTAGAGTTCGAGAGAATCAATACGCTTTAACGAGAGATTAAGTGTTGGCAATCCAAGATGCGAATCGGTAGAGGTATCTCCGTGTCCAGGGAAATGTTTTCCTACAGAAATTACACCTTCGCTCTCTAGTCCTTTTGCATAAGCAAGTGCAGCCTCCGTTACTCGTTCACGATTCTCACCAAATGAACGAATATTTATTACTGGATTATTGGGATTATTGTTGATGTCGAGCACGGGAGCAAAATTAATATGAATGCCCATCAACTTACATTGTAGTGCTACTTCTCGACCATACTCATAGACCAAATGAGTATCCTTAATCGCACCTAAAGCGATATTTTTAGGAAAACGTGTGGTTCCATCAATCCGCATAGACAAACCCCATTCACCATCCAACGAAATAAAAAGTGGAATTCGCGCTTGCGATTGGAGCAAGTTTGTCAATTTAGCCTGCGATTCAATAGTAGATTTCGCAAACAACAATCCCCCAATCTTCTGATTTTCAATGTATGACGTCAGTTTTTCTACATTATTTTTAGCCAACGAAACATCCGCAGTAATCATAAACAGTTGACCAATCTGCTCATCCAAAGTCATCGTAGATATCACTGAATCAACCCATTGCTTCTGCTCTTTTTTTTGCTGAAACCCTGATAATAAGGTAGGTGTAACTGCAAAAAGTGAATTTGAAAACAGTAAAATAAATATAACTACGACTTTAAAACTTTTCCTCATTTCCACTCCAACGCTATCTTATCTACAAATAATCCCATTTTGCCAGTTTGGTTGATTACAACTTGTTTTCCATCCAGATTTTCCACCTGAACAGCATCCTCCAAAAATGAATGACTATGACCGCCCAAAATCACATCAATATTACGACTTTTAG
>JBAXGL010000045.1:0-13346 GCA_037139375.1 Bacteroidales bacterium
CAGAAATTTTGGTTCCTTATTTAGTCCTTTTTGGTTTTAAAACACTAATATTCAGCGTTTATTGCGGAGAGAGAGGGACAACCCCATCAATTATTCAAAAATTTAATAGCCTTACTTTCAAACGATTAATATTATTACTTTTTCATTTTTCTATCAATTTTGTATGCAAACTGGTTGCATTTTATTTCTTCAATTCTGTCTGTGGTTCAGATGCAAGAGCATATCCAGAAGGCAGCCGTTTAGACTTTCTCTCATCCTCCAACTCTATTTTAAGTGCTGCATTCTCTTTTTTCAGCATATCTATCAAATCATTTTGAGTTTTAATCAATTGGTCTGATTTGCTTTCTTCAGTATGATTGCCTGTTGTGATTATCTCATCAAAGAAATAACTAACTGGCACATTTAGCACTTTCGAAATCCGTTCCAAAATCTCTGTTTTTGTAGAATTTCTTTCCATCATGTCAACAATACTTTGACGCGACAAATTAACTGCCTTTGCTAAATCTACCTGTGTTATATTTCTGATGTCACATAAATCTTTGATTTTCTTCAAGTTAGCCATAATATACAATATTTAACTATTTGTTGATTGAAAATAATGTAAAGACTTATTGAGTTTTGCAATTACCTCTATATTTTAAGCATTAATAATTCTGTATCATTACTGACTGAATTTGAGATTGATATAACCTCAAATCTTACAACCTTGTAACTCTCCGAAACTAAATACAATATCAAATCATCCGTTAGATTTATTTCAAAAATTGCACCATCAAATTCTCTTTCACCGTGAGATTTGATCTTATCTGAATAGGTATTGGAAAATAGGGTATAGTCTGATGTTGCGAAACTAATTATAGACATCAACTCATCCATCACTTCTTTCATTGTCTTTTCATTTTCAAAAAATACAGGTTTTGTCATAATACTTACCTTTTTAAAATTTTATACAACTCTTTATCTTCAATATATTTTAAAACTTCATTAATCTTACTTTCCTCTATTTCTAGCTGAAGTAAAACTTTCGGAATCTTCACTTCTTTCATCGGTGCATCTATTAAAAATAGTGGGCTGAAATCATATTTTAAAGATTTTCCGGCTCTAATCAGTTTTATTACACTCCAGTCCTCATTTTCAAACTCTCTGTTTAGATTTTGTGGCTGAATTCCAAGAGATTTCGAAAATGCAGCTTTACTCATACTACTTTGATTAAAAGCTGTTTCAACTAATTTTCCAATGTGAATTTTTTCCGTTTTCATAATAGTCTAATTTACAATGATTTAAATGTTTAAAGAAATATTAATAGAATAATTCTGATTATTTTTAATAATAAATATGATTATTATTAATAAAATATATTATACATTTGCGGTGTAATATTACATTTAAATAGTAAACATACACTCAAAACGCAAAAACTATGAAGAAAGAGCAAGAAAAAAAAACGGAGTTATTCAATTGGATTGAAAAATTACCCTGGTCGAAAGTAAAAGATGTAAGGCGCCAAATCGCCGACGATTGTGAAGTGACCTCCGATGTAGTGAGCAACTGGGTAACTGGTCGAACACCTGTTCCGAAACATCAAAAGCAGATAATCAATAAGTTAGCTTTAGAAATTTCAGGAGAGTTGATTTATGAGAACGTCGTCAAAGACAAAAAAGCAGCGACAATTTAGCGGCTGGTATGCCTCTCTTTCCGCAAAAGAACACATTCCGAAACGTGCGCAATTAATGCAAGTTCTGTGCATTAAACCCTACACTATTAGTGATTATATGAATGGCAGAAGTGAGATACCGTCTCAGTTTCTATCAATAATCAACAAGATAGCAGGTAAAGAAATCTTTACATAACACAAGAAATCACGTCAAATTCAAAATCTCGATTAAGCCGATGAACAAACAATTTGTAATAGTAAAGCGACTAGGTTTTATACATATACACGTCGATTGCTCCAGCTCTCACAAAGCGGCTCAAATATGCGACTACATAGACCTTTGCACCCCTGTAGATGTGTGGGCGTTCTCATTCTCGAAAGAAACACAATCGGTAATTGTAGTAGGCAAAACCACCGCCGCCATATCCGATGACGAGTTGAACGAACTGGTAGAAAATGCAATGCAAACAATCGTATGAGCACAACCCCAATAAAACCCGAATACGAAGCCATTTTGCGAGAAATGAAAGTATTGTGCCGCTATCGGTCAGCCGTCACCAATCGCTACGATATGAGCCTTCTAAATCGCTTACCTCGTTTTAGCCTGTTTATCAAAATGTCGATGAAAGGCAACAAAAAAGAGGCTGAATACTGGACAACCATTGCCACAAAAGGCGATGCACTGCAACGAAAGAAAACCGCGAATCCGATAATCTGTAATTCAAAATTTTCATTCAGATGACAACCGACGAACTGCGCACATTTACCGAAATGCGATACTATCAGAAGAAATTCTTCAATACACGCAATTCGATATACTTGCAACGTGCCAAAGATGCCGAAAAAAAGGCAGATGAAATACTGGATCGACTCAACGGTCAACACAATAACAATAACAACAGCCAACAGGCTATAGACTGGAGTAAATGATATGAATCTGCTATATATAGATCTATTTGCCGGCGCGGGTGGCACTTCTACAGGAGTGGAAACATCAAAAATAAACGGACAGCAATGCGCTAAAGTAATTGCTTGTGTCAATCACGACAAAAATGCAATTGCCAGCCATGCAGCCAATCACCCCGATGCACTGCATTTCACGGAAGATATTCGTACACTCGAATTAACTGGTTTGGTTGCACATACCCAAATGATGAAAATTCGTTACCCCGATGCTGCTCTTGTGCTGTGGGCTTCGCTCGAATGTACCAATTTCAGCAAAGCAAAAGGCGGCTTACCCCGTGATGCCGACAGTCGAACGCTTGCAGAGCATTTGTTCAGATACATTGATGCCCTACAACCCGACTACATCCACATCGAAAATGTAGAAGAGTTTATGAGTTGGGGAGCACTCGACGACAACGGAAAACCACTAAGCCGAGACAATGGCAACGACTATCGACGTTGGGTGAAAAACATCAAACAGTGCGGATATAGATACGAGTACCGAATTTTGAATGCAGCCGATTTTGGCGCATTTACTTCACGCAAAAGATTCTTTGCTCAATTCGCTCGCCCAGATATGCCAATTAGTTGGCCAGAACCAACACACTCCAAAAATGCAGATCAATCACTGTTTTCCAATACAAAGAAGTGGAGACCTGTGCGCGAAGTATTGGACTTCACTGACGAGGGTGAATCAATATTTACCAGGAAGAAAGACCTGTCCGAAAAAACGTTAGAACGCATCTATGCCGGTTTAATAAAATTTGTAGCAGGTGGAAAGAGTGCTTTTCTTTCGAAGTATTTTTCAGGCAGACCAGAAGGCAAAAATATTACTGTAGATGCTCCAGCAGGTTCTATCACAACTATCGATCATCATTCGCTAATTTCAGTCAATTGGATGCTGAAATACAACTCGATCAATGGCAAAACTGGCATTCACAATCCGCCATCTGTAGACGAGCCGTGCCCTGTTATTTCCACTCAGGGTAGATTGGGAGTTGTGAAGTGTGATTTTATTTCAGCGTATTATAGCAATGGCGACAATTGCAGCTCTGTAGAAAGTCCATCGCCAACCGTTACAACCAAAGACCGACTATCACTCATTCAACCAAGATTTATAGATCAACAGTTTGGAACTGGTAAAGCAACCACAGTCGACAAACCCATAGGAGCAATAACCACTATCCCGAAATATAACATCGTCACTTGTACCCCTTGGGTGATGAATACAAACTTTGGAAATGTGGGCAGCTCGATTGACGAACCATCTCAAGTGATAACTGCCAACCGAAAATGGCACTATCTTATGAATCCTCAATACATGAATTCTGGAGGCTCTGTTGAAGCACCGTCGTTCACACTAATAGCACGAATGGATAAGATGCCACCTTACCTAGTGACAACCGAAAGCGGAGAGGTCAAAATCCGTATTTTTCAGCATGACAGCGAAATTCTAGTGAAGATAAAAGAGTTCATGGCTATGTATGGCATTATCGACATCAAAAGGAGAATGTTGAAAATACCTGAACTGAAGATGATAATGGGATTCCCCAAAGACTATGTGCTGATTGGCACACAAGCAGAGCAAAAGAAATACATCGGCAATGCTGTAGAGGTCACAATGGCACGTGTGATATGCGAAGCAACTGCAATCGGACTACTCGAAGAAGAAAAAATGGCAATTTAATTATCTAACCCCCTAACCCCCAAAAACAATGAAAACAACAAAATTGAAAACCTATGTGGTTTATGTATCAGAGAAATTCCCAGCGTATCACCCAAAAGCAGGTGATTTGACTTTGTTTGCTCACGCAATAACAAACGCGCTCAACAACCAACAATCGGTGAATGTGGTTCACAACGGCGAAAGCCTTGTTTGCGACAAAAAGAAAATCCACACGATCCGCAAAAACTATGAAGAGTGGAAACGCAAAGAGACTGAAATAAACGAGGGGCGCGCCGTGCTCTCTATCCGACAATGGAACGGAACGCGCTACCAAAAAGGCGCAACTTGGACTGAAATTGCACGACTGGAGAAAATTGGAGTGCAAAAGATTGAGTTTGAACATGCCGAATTTGATTTGCCTTTAATTGACGGAACAAAACAACTAGATCCATTTGAAATAAATTTAAATGATGGACTTGTAATTGATGATTTTTTAGACTGGTTCATTCTTGGAGCCTACAATCTAACTGAGCCAATGGCAATTATTCATTTTACTGATTTCCGCTATTGATTAAACCCAAAGTAGCAGCCCGAAAAACGGTTGCTACTTTACCAAAACTCATTCAATTCATCTTTAAAAAATACAATTATGGTTTTCAGAATTTCAAAAAATTGGCAAATCGGATTTGCATATTATTCAGTCAAAAAATCCAAAGGGTTTGTACGTTGGTTTTTTTCATATTCTCGATATACAAGTATTTTTTATTATTGTTCTGCTATCCAGTTTACAATAATTGGATTCACATTTGGAATAAATCATTACTCTAAATAACACCCCAAAATCAATGATAACCCTCGATGATCTCTATTCAGCAACTGGCAACGGTCTGAAAATTATACAATATTTTTACCCACAAGCCGAACCAGGCGTGTTTTTTGCTATTCGCGAAGATGACAAAACGAAATCTACCTCTGTCAAAGAGTACAAAGGCGTTTACCGCCTCACAGACTTTGGCGAATCAATGGAGTCTCAAACGCCAATCGACATTGTAATGCGTGAATTGAACATCAAATTTGGTGAGGCTCTCTACTGGGCGGCGCGTGAATTTGGAGTTGATACAGGCGGAAAAGAAATCAACGCGAGCAATGTAGCGAAAATTCAACAACGCGAACCGCTTGACGACGAAAAGGATGGCGATTTCCGATTCAAAGCGAAGTCTTTTTCTGAATACGAGTTAAAAATTTTGGGACCAAAAGTGACCGAAGAGATTTGCTCCGAACTGGGCTATGTGTCGTTAGAATATTACCAAATGACAACCTTTGTCAAGAAAAAAGGAAAAGTGTTGACCACAATCGTCTATAGCACCGACACTTACCCTATCTACATGCGCAACTGCCCCACGGACAGCGGAACCGTATTTCAGAAGATATACCAACCGCTCAACCCCGACAAAGCGAAACGATTCTTCTACAAAGGAGAAAAGCCACAACGCTACATCAACGGATTGGCAGAGCTACGCCGCAAATTCACAGAGTACAACGAAGCCAAGAGAGAGACGTTTCAACTAACGAACCCCGAAGGCGTTTACAAAGAACAGAAAATACCCGAAGGCGTTTACAAAGAACAGAAAATACCCGAAGCGTTTATTGTCTCAGGCGAACGCGATGCTCTTTGTCTGCGCGCTTTGGGCTATTTTCCTCTTTGGATGAACTCCGAAACCGACATTCTCGAAGATAAAAACTACAAGGAGATAACAAAGCTCGTTAGTTACCTCTACAACGTGCCCGACATCGACGACACTGGTATTACAAAAGGGCGCGAACTGGCGACCCGTCACATCGAGATATTCACCCTTTGGCTACCGAAAAAACTTCGCACATTCAAAGACAATCGAGGGCGACCACGAAAAGACCTGCGCGACTTTGTGGAGATTTGGCGCGATCACAAAGATTTCGACAACTTGATGAACCTTGCAATGCCCGTCAAGTTTTGGGAAAAAGTGTTCGTCAAAGGCATACCACGCTACGAAATCAACACCGAATATCTGTTCAACTTCTTAGCCATGAACGGGTTTTATTCGATGGAAGATAAAGCCGCTAAAACTGGTATTTCGTTTATCCGTATTATCAACAACGTCGTTTATCGCACTACAGCAAAGAAAGTACAATCGTTTATCAAACTTTTTGCACTGGAGCGTTACCTCGATATTGACATTCGCAACCTGATCAACAATAGCACGCGTATTTCAGAAAATTCGCTCTATGGTTTGCCCGAAATAGAGCTTAATTTCTCGGACTTCGATCCTCAAACACAGTGGTTTTTCTTTCCAAACGTAGCTTTTGAGGTAAAAGAAAACGAAATAATAGAGCACAACCCTACAAAGCTAAATCGCTACGTTTGGGAGGACGAATTGATTAATCACAAAGTCAATCGGATTGATAAGTCTTTTGAGGCAGAATTATCAGACGACGGATTTTGGGAACTCGAAATCAAACATCAGAAATCAAACTATATGAAATTTCTGATTAATACCTGTCGTATTAATTGGCGTAAAGAACTGGAGAAACAATTCGAAAACAACCCCGATAGCGAAGATGCGGTAAACTACCGCACCGCGCACAAATTCGACCTTACAGCCGATTACCTCACCGAAGAGGAGCGCGAAGAGCATCGTCAACACTTTCTGAACAAGGTATTTGCGCTTGGGTACCTTTTCCACCGCTACAAATCGGCTCACCGCGCCTGGTGTGTGTTTGCGATGGATCACAAAATAGGCGACGGCGACGAGTGCAACGGCGGCTCTGGTAAATCGGTCTGTCTGAAGCTGCCTTTCTACCTGATGAAATCGAAATACATAGCTGGAGGAAACCCCGACGTAGTGAAAAATCCACACATTTATGAGGGAATCACAGAGCATACCGACATGGTGTTGGTCGATGATGCTGACAAATACCTGCCTTTCCGCTTTTTCTTCGATACCGTGACGGGCGAAACCCCCGTAAACCCTAAACACGGAACGGCTTATACTGTCAGTTTCGAAGATTCACCCAAATTTGGAGTCACCAGTAATTACACGCTTGATCGCTTCGATAGCTCTACCGAACGCCGTATTTTGTACATGGTTTTCTCGGACTATTACCACCAAAAAACCGACGCAAACGATTACCGCGAAACACGGACAATTTATGACGATTTCGGCAAAGACCTTTTCCGACACGAATACAGCGACGAGGAATGGAATGCGGATTTGAATTTTATTGTCGATTGTGTGCAATTCTATCTCTCTACACTCGAACTACCAGTGAAGATACAACCACCGATGGGCAACGTCACCGCGCGCAATCTCCGCGCCACCATGACAGATATTTTCTTCGAATGGGCTTCTGTTTATTTTAACGAAGAATCGGAAAATTGCGACCTCTGCATAAGCCGCGAACAGGCACTACAGGACTTTATGAAGAGCACAGGACAAGGCAAATGGACAATGAATAAGTTTTCGAAAGCCATCAAAGCATTTGCCAAATACACCGACTACGTTATTTGTCTGAACCCCGACGAACTGAAAAACAGCTCTGGACGCATTGTGCGCAAGGTAAACAACAAATCCACCGAAATGATTTACCTGCAAACAAAAGCCTACCTGACAGAAACCACCACCGCCCACACTCAAGAAGTAGAACCAACGCCAAAAAGCGATTTACCATTTTAAGCGATGAAACCCCTTAGCTGTTCCCACTGCCCTTATAGGAGTGAGTGCATGGCACTCACTCGCTACCGCCTCGAAAACGAAGCCGCCGAAATAGCAGAACTAAAAGCCCTATATCCCGATTTCAGAAAAGAGGAGAAAGAAATATACACTATGCTCGACCAAATGCCGCCTAAAGCCGTGCTTCACTGGCAAAAAAGATACTCAGGCAAAGAGGATTTATTCATCAAAATAGCTTGCCGCTACATCCTCGATCACCCAAAATACAACTTTACCGAAGATTATTCAACCATTACAAAAGATTAATTCATTTCTAACCCTTTAACAAAACCTATTATGAACGAAAAAACGATTGCCTTAGTCAACAATGTTGCCATTTTAGTGAGCAACGATGTAGAAAAATTAGTACCTATCAAACCTATTTGCGATGCTTTAGGTATTGATTATTCTCGACAACTTCAGAAGCTCAAAGAAGATGACTTCCTTAGCTCAACTATGGGCTTAGTGCCCACAGTTGCAGCCGATAATAAAGAGCGCGAAATGGTATGTCTCCCACTTCGCTACGTGTTTGGATGGTTGTTTACGATTAACCCTAAGAATGTGAACCCAGAGGCAAAAGAAGCCGTCACTCGTTATCGGCTTGAGTGTTACGACACACTGCACAACCATTTTTATGGCAATTTGAGCAAACAGATAGAAGCCAATACCCGCGAAATTGAACTGCTGGAGGAGATAAACAACTACACAGAAAAAAAGAGTCTGATTACATCCGAAATAAAAGAGCGTCAATCCGCATTAGCTAAAATACGTGCAGAACGACTCAAAAACGAACCGACTTTATTTTGATTTCATTTTGGCGCAATTCCATACGTTTTGCGCCAAAATGCACTATCTTTGCAGTCTAAAACCTATACGAATATGGAAACAATTGTATTGAAAATCAGCGAACGAAGTAAAGCTGGTATTGCTTTGAAAAGCATATTGGAAATATTGAAAAATCAGCCTGGTATCGAAATTTTAGAGAGTGTAGAACGTGCCAAAAAGCCCAATGCCAACACCTCAAAAGCCATTAAAGAAGCATCAGAAGGTAAATCCGAACCAATTTCCCTTAGCCATTTCCGTAAACAATTGTATTGAAATGTATAGATTAGAGCAAACTACCCAATTCAAAAAAGACATAAAGATCGCCCGAAAGAGAGGATTGAATATGATGCTTCTTGATGATGTTGTAACACAACTGGTCGAAAACGGGAAACTGGCTCCAAAATACAAGCCTCATTTGCTGAAAGGTTCATTTTCTGGTTTTTGGGAGTGTCACATCCAACCCGATTGGTTATTGATTTGGATGCAAAAAGATGACATTAAACTGATTACACTCACACGTTCTGGCTCTCATTCCGATTTATTTTAATAAATAACAAGATGGGATACATTAGAGAACCAAAAGGAATAGACTTAACCGTTATTCCACAAACAAAAGCAAACAAAGAAGCCGATAAATCTGTAAGTGATTTTATCAGAAAAGAGAAACAAAAAATGCAGAAAAAAGTGTCGCATTAAAAAATTTTTCTCACTTTTTGCACCAAATATAAAATTCATTCATATATTTGCAGTGTCAAATCATTTTTAATACAATAGAGTGGATGTGAATCCGCCCGTTTTCAGGGCTTTTTTTGTGCCCTGACTTTTATAGCCAAAGCGGCTACCTTCCCAAGTTTTTATATTCGAGTCCGCTCGTTGTATGAAGATGGTTTGACGACGGGGAATGGTAGCCGTCTTTTTTTCTACCTGTAACGTCAAACCATCTTCAAAATGAAAAAACAAGTAACAATGACCGGGGCGGAATACCGGGCATCGCTCGCAGAGAGTGCCGCCAAAATCAAAGACAACGACACCTACACTGTCACCGTGCAAACCCTGCCAAAGAGCACCGTCGCTTACGTACATCCATCAGCGTACTATTTCACAAATGGTCAACTCGTAAAAGTAAGGAGGGCCACAGTATGAAAACCTCCAAAATCAGAATCTCAGGCAATCACCTGGTCACAATCCTACTCAAATCGCTGGCTACTATCGACATCGACAAAGAGTTCGACATAGAAGTGCACTCCACTAAGGGCAAACCTTCTACCAGTTCCGACCTCGGTTTTTATCGTGCCGGTAGCACCATCAAATATGGGAGGGTAGCATTATGAAAACAATCGCCAATTTATTAGACGGACTTGAAAAGAAAGAATCCATGCTCGAAATGCACATCTCATCTACAATGAATGTGATTGATTTATTACTCGATATTCAATCGCAAATACCAGGCACTATAGATGCTGAAAAAGAGCAACAGAAAATTACCGATGCGCTCAACGACATCTATTTCATCCGTCGCGACCTCACCAATTTATTAACAGAAGCAAAAACCCAAATCATTAACTCTTAATACTTACAATCATGGCTTTTAAATATTGCAATATTATAGAAATTTACAACAGAATTGACGATGTAAATTATACCATAGCTAAATATAAAAAAGAGCAAGTTTGTCTTATTGATGTAGATAAAACCAATGCCGATAGTCCTCATCTTTTCGAGTCCTGCACACCACAAACTGTATTGATTGTTCTATCCGGCACTACATTCGACAAATTTGTTCCTTTCTACGAAAGAGTAAAAGACAAACCTTTAATTGTGAATCGCAAATACCAAATACCATTCGCAATACACTCTAGAATTATATTCTTCTTGTAGAATCCCCACCAAAAGCGGCAAACTACCCAACAACGGGCGGTTTGTCGCTTTTCTTTTGTCATCCACACTTATTGCATACCCGTTACACTTTGTCCCGAAACAACCAAAGGGGGGGATTCCATAAAAGCCGCGAAATAGTGGTATTCTCGTTATCGTCCGTTAGGTGTATCATTTCGCTGTCGATTGCTCAGGGCTCGATTGTGGCGTTATCTGCCGTCAGGTGTATCGTTGCACCCCCACGCCCCGGACTGCCGTTTTTAGAGCCTTTTTCCATTAGGGAACTTTTTTCACCTTTCACCCTTTGATTATTCTATAGAAAAAAATGTAACTATGTAACTTAGTAATTGTAAAACCTTAAAGCAATTGAAAATCAATAAATTAAAGAAGTTACATTTTTGGTTACACTTTGGTTACACTTTTGCAAAATCGGTCTTAAAACTGTAACCTTTCTCCGCTTCTCACTTTTTTTCGGTCGCTTGCAAAAATCTTTCCATTTCATTTGGTTTTGTCAAAATTAGGTAGTAATTTAATTACTAACGAGGTGTAAATCTGCGGTTTAGGCGCAATATTACGCCATTTGGATAAAAATATTTAACTATGAACAACGAAAGAGGAAGATTAACTGAAGATTTAGAAAAAGCCAAACTGTGGGCTTTAAAAAACCTATCTGGTAAGAAAGTTTTTCACAAAGATATTTCCGCAAATATCCTTTTTAACAAAGAGGGCATTAGCCACGCCATCTACGCAAAAACCTATCCTGAAAAAATAGAATTGATTTATAATGTTCTCGAAATAATAAAAAATTCAACGCTATTTTCTATTGAAAAAGACAAAAAAGGTAGACCCGATATAAAATCAATATACAGATTTGTATCACTCTGGAAACATAAAAACAAGGAATATTTTGTATATATTATTGTGAGAGAAAACAAACAAGGACACTTCTTTTACGATCACGGTATAATAAAAGAAAAGCCTTAACTGCCCCTGAGACCACTCTATGAGTTGGGTTTTCAGCATATATGCAGTTAAGGCTTTTGATTACCCCACAAAGATACAATCAAAATCAATAAATTATCCTTTTAATCACCAAATTTTTACGAAAATGAAAAAGAATTTCACGCTTTCCATTGAGGCAAACGATACGTTTAACTCAATTTTGGAGCAACTGACCAACGAAACGCCTGGTATCACACAGGGAGAAGTTTTGGCGCGGATCATTGCAGCCTATCAAAACCAATCATCCAACGAAGCACAACAGGTGAAACAGTTGACCTATCAATTCAATCAACTGGTGGAAGATCGTAATTCTTTACTGCTTGCACTTGATTTACCTGAAAATTCCTCATTGCAAGATGTTGGAAGCTGCTACAAGAACCTACAGGAAGAAATGGAAGCGGCAACTGGAAGCCACAGGAAGCAACTGGAAGAAGTAACAGTAACCCACAGGAATCTGGTGGAAGAACTAACCGCTACCCACAGGAAGCAACTGGAAGAAGTTCACGGAATCATTGAGGAAGCCACAGGAAGCAACAGGAATCTGTTGGAATCTCTTAAAATTCGTGAAAATCAAATCATCATCACCCTGCACACTCCTGCAAAAGAGATACTGGAAGAAAGTTGCAAGCGACTGGCAACCCTATTCAATCGTGAGGTTACACCTGCCGATCTGTTGCTCGATGTGTTTGTTCGCTACTCAATTGAGCAATACAACGAGTGGTTTTTCCCGTTCGTGATCAAACCATACGAGATGAAACAACTGACAGGCTACACCGCTGAAGAGCTGAAAGCGTGGCTGCGTGGCGAACCTAAAAAGGAGGCGTAACCGATGGCAAATAACTTTCTGATTAAAAGTATGGTTTCTGGCTTTTTGCCGATGCTGCCCGATGCGCTGAAGCAACTCGATAGCGTGATAAGCAAGTCACTCACCGAACAACCGTTGCAAGGTACTGAATCATCAGCCGCTTTTGTGTTGGTCTCTGGCAAAGATGGACGGGCGTATATCTTGACGGCTTTTTTCGACGAAGAAGATAAAATTGTCCGCACTGGCGAACAACAATTGGCAACCGAATTTCTGCAACAACTGATCAAAAATTCAATCTAAAAACCGTAACACTATGCTAAAAGATATAGGAACCACCCCCGCTAAAAAGGATTACGCGTTTGCATCTGGCGACATTTCCACCTTTATGACCGATTTTGGCGCACCGATCCAGCAAACAGGCGTGGACGAAAATGCCGATCTCGAAGAGCTTGACAAATTTGAGCAAGAAGTAACTGACGACGAACCCGAACCCGAAAGAATACGCGCCAATGTGCAAGTATCGAAAGCCACCGGCAAACTCCTCACAATCGTAACCGATAGCAGTATTTCGGCTATTTTGGCGTTTGTGGCTAAAGATGGCGATGTGAATGCTTACAAGGCTACACCCGAAGAGCGCACCGAAATCGAAAACGCGTTTACCGAATACACTCGTCTCAAAGGTACAGACATTCCGCCTGGTATTGCTTTGATGCTCGCAATAGGGTCCATATACGGCGCGAAATTGCCCAAAGTGATTGTACAACGTAAATCAACAAAAGAGGAATGAAACGAAAGAATACCTTTTGGCGAAACCTGCAAGCGTTCATT